>CAYLNI010000005.1:5789-17248 GCA_964384705.1 uncultured Fusibacter sp. | reverse complement strand
GTCATATAAGATGTTTGATGGGCACCAAAAAATTTGTAGCTGCGGTAATTGGTGCCTTCGTGAAACAAGTGGACGTCTACGGATGCGCCTTCGGCATCTCCAAAGTTTATGTAGTAGTATCCTTTTTCGAGAACGCTCTCTTTTGATTCATTCATATGCAGTGGTCCTCCTCGTCGATTATTTTAAAGTGGTGTCTTGTTGAGAATATCCAGGTACTTTTGTGCAGCGATGGATAATGGTTTACTTTTGTTAATCAAAATGCCTATATCTATAGAAGGAATTGTTTCTTTCAATTGAATTTCTTCAAATTTTTTCTCTAAAAGTGCCTCATAAGCGATGCGCCTCGGAACAAATCCAACACCCATGCCAGCCTTGACAGCTTCAAGAATCACATCAAAGGAGCCGAATTCAAAAGCGGGTTCAAGTATCACACCGTTTGATTTGTAAAAGTCTTCGAGAACGCGTCTTGTCGTAGAATTTTGTTCGAGACAAACAAGTGGGTGCTTAGCGAGTTCAGAGAGTGAGAATTTTTTGCTGCCTAACGCATACTTGCTGATGAATATGTGTTCAAGTGAAGCAAGAGGATAGAGCTCAAGACCTTCATAGTTTGCGTCGGGAGAGATGTTTATGACGGCAATATCGAGTTCGCCATTAATGAGTTTTTCAACAGATCTTGGAGAGGGGCGATTGTTGATGGATATCTTTACACGTGGGTGCTCGGCATGAAACGCCTTGATGGCATCTATCAGAAAATACCGCGTGATCGTATCGCTGGCCCCGATGAAAACCGTGCCTTCGTCCAAGGATTTTATGCTGTGCATGGAATTTTCTGCAGAACGGATGAAGTTGAATGCCTTCTCAATATGTGCATAAAGTATTTCGCCTTCAAAGGTCAACGTGACGTTTCTACCTTGCCTAAAAAATAGGGCGATGCCAAGTTGGTTTTCCAAGGATTTTATGGCTTGACTGATGGCCGACTGTGTGACATGCAGGGTGAGCGCAGTCTTTGAAAAATTCATGGATGTGGCGGCGTGATAGAAAATCTTGTAGAGCTCAAAGTTGATAGAATGGTTAGGATACTGCTGCATAAGTCCTCCCGGGTTGACAATTAACCCTGCTGATTGGTTTTAAAATTCTGATTAGTTCAGCTAATGCTATTATACCAAGATAACCTTTGAACAAACAGCGAAAATTACATAATTGCTTAATAAGTTGCAATTTTCAGAAAAATACAAGGTTAGAGTTCGGTTAGAACCACATTAAAAAATTGTTCATAAAATTCTAACTATATTTTAGTTAGATGACTATTGAACTTCAATCAACTTCGTGATATAGTATGTGTATAGAAGTTAATTACCCTTTCTGTCCTTATCGGAGGCAATTTTATGAAAACATCATCATCAAATTCAATCAATGTTTTAATGGACCTTAACGGTCGCGTAGTATTTATACCATTAGCACAAGATGAATCAAAACCAAGAAGAAAATAGTACAAAGTAAACATACAATTTCCATCTGGCTTTTTCCATCAAAAAACGAGACTCAAGGTTGCAGTTGCTATCAGTTAATGCAATAATAAGAGAAAAGATTATGCGAAATGGAGTGAGCCTATGATCAACAGTATTCGTATCAATAGTATAGATTTTGTACATGCCATTCACAGATTGGTGGGCATGCCCGAATACCATAAAGAAATAAAAAAGATGGGTGTGACACCCTCGGCTGAAGTCGAAGCGCTTATTGAGACTTTATCAACTTCCGTTTCGATGCGTTTATTTGAAGATCTAAAAATCATCTATAAAAAATATTACCTTGACGCTCTTTTTACAGCGTATGCCCTTAACAACCCTGAGATGATGCCAGAAGAAATTATCGAAGAACTGAAAGCCGTTGGACCAGATGCACTTTACGATGCTTATGTAAAGCTCGTCGTCAAACCAAAAGAGCCTGGTGAACATGGTATAAAGGCCCGTATCGATGAAATACTGGATAACAATACGACGCAATTTATCATGACGTATACGCAATTAAAGCGTTTCAAGACTGAATCGAAAGATATCTATGCAAAGATGATTGACACATTCAGTCAATTCAACAAAGTCTATAAAATCATCGAACCGGATGTGGAAGCAATCTATGCGAGAGAGATCCATAGCTTTGAACTAGATATGGCGGATGAGAACAAATTTAGAAATAGCTTTCTGATGATTCAATTTGATGGATCAACGGAGCTATTGAAAAAGATAGATGTATGTGTGAGTATACTCGGTGAGTTCAATCTCATGTACAACTTTTCTGAAGATCATAAAAGTATGAAAATGATTGTCGGCTTTGGCATGAGAAATTTTGCATCAGACCAAGAAGCGACATTGGCTCAAGAAGTTTTCAAGACATTGGGCGATCCGACAAAACTGTTGATGATACAGATGGCTTCCAAAGAAGCCGTGTGTGCTAAGGATTTCGCAGATCGACTCGACCTTTCAAAGGCGACAATAAGCCACCATATTGGCATATTGATTGGACTCAAACTATTCACATTAAATCTTCAAGATGGCAAAAAAATGTATTACAGCACGAACAAAGAATTGTTAAAACGTCTATTCGACAATTTTATTGGCGAACTAAAATAATTTACTAACGACTTCTTAATATACCCATGGTAGCATCCCTAGAGAAAGTTCACGCCTTCTCGTGCTAATAACCATGGGTGCTTTTTTTTGTCTATGAATGACTGTGCACAGCATCATTGGTATTAGCGTGTCTAATAATACACATTAATAATATTAATTTTATTTATCAAGGCGCATGTGATAAAATGTGGGTATAAATGGTATGTCTTTTGTGAAGAGGAAATTATTTAATTTTCATAGATATGAGGAGGATGAGATGGTTACTAGAATATTGGTGGAAAAACGCGACGGATTCAACGTTGAAGCAGTGGCACTTAGAGAAGAATTGATAAGATCTTTGCATTTGGAAGGCCTTAAATCACTACGTATCGTGAACTGCTATGATCTCGAAGATGTCGATGGCTCAAATTTAGATAAAATCAAATCCTCAATTTTGTCAGAACCCAATGTGGATGTCGTTTCTGAAGAAACGTTTGAGATGGCAGCTACAGAGATTGCTTTCAGAATAGCCCTTTTGCCTGGACAATATGATCAAAGAGCAGACTCAGCTGCGCAATGCATAGAGATCGTCACTTTGGAGAAACGTCCAGAAATTGTCGCATCGAAGATCATCGTCCTTTCTGGATCTCTTAAACCAGCTGAAATAGAATTGATTAAGCACTTTATGATCAACCCGGTAGAAGCGCACGAAGTGACAATAGGCAAACCGGAGACTTTAAAGTTACACACTCAGGCACCAAGCCAAGTGGCAATCATAGATGGCTTCATAGAACAAGATGACGCAGCGCGCGATGCCTTTAGAGCATCGATGGGATTTGCGATGTCGAAAGCGGATTTGAAAGCCGTACAGAATTACTTTAAAACGGAAGAGAAACGCAACCCAACACTTACGGAGCTTAAAGTCATCGATACGTATTGGTCAGATCACTGCCGCCATACGACGTTTATGACAGAGCTAAAATCGATTGATATCGAAGAGGGTTTATTCACACAACCTATAAAGAGAGCTTATGACGCTTATCTCGACATGCGACAAGAGGTTTATCCAAATGGAAACCGTCCGCTTTCACTGATGGATCTAGCGACTATCAACATGAAGTCTTTGAGAAAAGTGGGCGGTCTTGCGGATCTAGATGTCTCTGATGAAATCAACGCTTGTAGCATCAAAGTTGACATCGATGTCGATGGTGAGACAGAGCCGTGGCTTTTGATGTTCAAAAATGAAACGCACAACCACCCGACGGAAATAGAACCTTATGGCGGTGCGGCAACCTGTTTAGGTGGTGCCATTCGCGATCCGTTATCAGGCAGAAGTTATGTCTACCAAAGCATGCGCGTGACTGGAGCGGGCAATCCGACAGCCCCTATCGAGGACACACTGGATGGTAAGCTGCCACAAAAAGTCATCACACAAAAAGCGGCTGCAGGTTTCAGTGGATACGGCAACCAAATCGGTTTAGCAACGGGACTGGTTTCTGAAGTCTATGATGAGGGGTTTGTAGCAAAACGCATGGAAGTTGGTGCCGTAATCGGTGCGACGCCGCTAGCCAATGTCGTACGTATGAAGCCTGAAGCAGGTGACCTCATACTACTCATCGGCGGCAGAACAGGTAGAGATGGCGTCGGTGGTGCTACGGGTTCTTCCAAAGCACATGATGAAGACAGCTTACTCGAATGTGGCGCAGAAGTTCAAAAAGGCAATCCCCCTGAAGAAAGAAAAATTCAAAGGTTGTTCAGAAACCCTGAATTATCAGTAAAGATCAAGAAATGTAACGATTTTGGCGCAGGTGGCGTGTCTGTCGCCATCGGCGAACTTGCCGATAGCCTTGAAATCGACCTCGATAAAGTGCCAAAAAAATACGACGGACTCGATGGCACAGAGCTTGCTATCTCTGAATCACAAGAGCGTATGGCCGTCGTCATCGACCCGAAAGATTTAAAGTCGGTCATGTCGATGTGTGCCGAGGAAAATCTTGAAGCGACAGTTGTTGCGGTCGTACATGACCATGGCAGACTCATGATGACTTGGAAAGGTCAGTCAGTGCTCGATGTTTCCCGCGAATTTTTGGATACAAATGGCGTGAAAGCTGAAACAGATGTGCGCATCCTATCGCCAGATGATGAAAGCTTTTTCGAAAAAACAAGAGAAAAAGATTTAAACAGCGTTAAACTCGAAGAGAAATGGCTTCAGATGTTGGCTGATTTAAACGTATGCTCGCAAAAGGGTCTCGTCGAGCGATTCGACAACACGATTGGCGCAGGCACTGTTCTGATGCCTTATGGCGGTAAAAAATACAGCACGCCGATTCAGACTATGGTCGCAAAATTCCCAGTCCTAGGTGCCGAAACGCAGTCGGTTTCGATGATGAGTTTCGGTTATAACCCTAATATCGGAAAATGGTCTCCTTTTCATGGCGGCTTATATGCTGTAGTGGAATCTGTGGCAAAGATCGTTGCAACGGGCGGCGACCACATGAAAATCAGGCTGTCACTACAAGAATATTTTGAAAAGCTTGGCGATAGAGCCGACAAATGGGGCAAGCCGATGGCCGCGCTCCTGGGTGCCAGCTTTGCACAGAAGGCGTTTGGCACAGCTGCAATAGGTGGCAAAGATTCCATGTCTGGTTCGTTCAAAGATTTGGATGTAC
The DNA here is from genome assembly GCA_964384705.1 of uncultured Fusibacter sp. Taxonomy (GTDB): domain Bacteria; phylum Bacillota; class Clostridia; order Peptostreptococcales; family Acidaminobacteraceae; genus Fusibacter_C. Next base: position 11,970 of record CAYLNI010000005.1, on the reverse strand, counting down.
CACCGACTTTGATCTCTTTTGCCGTCTCACATGGTCGTGCAGAAGGTGTGATCTCACCGGAATTTAAAAAGGCTGATTCAGTGCTCCTTTATTTCTATGCAGAGAGAAACGAAGAAGAAATGGTCGATTTCGCGAGACTCAATCATGCCTATGAGACGATCCATAAAGGCATCACATCGGGAAAAATAGCTTCAGCATATGCAATTGGGCAGGGTGGTATCGCCGCTGCACTTTCAAAGATGTCATTTGGCAATGAAATTGGTTTTAGATTGACGGATGATCACGGTGTGAATTTGTTTGAAGAAGCATATGGCAGTATAGTGCTTGAAGCAAATGCGGACTTTGTACAAACATTGAATAGCGATGCGAGATTATTCGTCAAAATTGGACAGACGATCCCTGAAAATATATTTGAAATTGGTACACTAGGCATCGATGGCAACAAAGCCTTATCGGTTTGGGAAGCGCCACTTGAGACTGTATTCCCAACGCAGCATCACGATCACGGCAAAGCGACGACATTTTCATATAACACGCATGCCATCATCAAACCTAAGATTCAAATCGCGAAACCAAAAGTGTTTATACCAGTGTTCCCTGGAACGAATTGTGAATACGACACAAAAAGAGCTTTCGAAAAAGCCGGTGCCAATGTTGAAACCATCGTCTTCAGAAATTTAACGGCGAACGATGTCAAACAGTCCATTGAGGCATTTGTCAAAATGATTGAGACGTCACAAATGATCGCATTGCCTGGTGGCTTTAGTGCTGGGGATGAACCTGAAGGCTCGGGAAAATTCATCGCTTCTGTCTTCAGAAACCCGCAGATTGCAGAGGCAGTCATGAAGCTGTTGACGCAAAGAGATGGCTTGATGCTAGGTATTTGCAACGGTTTTCAGGCACTTGTCAAATTAGGGTTGTTACCATATGGTGAAATCAGGGATCTAGATCCACAGGCTCCGACACTGACTTTCAACAAGATTGGCAGACATGTGGCTAGGATGGCAGATGTACGCGTTTCTTCAGTCAATTCGCCATGGCTTTCGGATGTATCGGTGGGTGATGTTTTCAAGACGGCATTCTCACATGGTGAAGGTAGATTTTATGCAAGTGATGATGTCATCGAGACGATGGCGAAAAATGGACAGATTGCGACACAATACGTCGGTGCGGATGGTCATGCAACCTTAGATGGCAAATGGAATATAAACGGTTCTGTGCATGCAATTGAAGGCGTTTTGTCACCGGATGGCCGCGTTTTCGGCAAGATGGGACACGTTGAACGCGTCGGAAAGAACCTTTATAAGAACATCTATGGTGAAAACGACTTTGATATCTTCAAATCAGGCGTTGCTTACTTCAAATAGAACGTTCAAATTTCAACGGTAGAAGGCATATTGGTAAAATATGTCTTTTACTTTTTGATTTTTTGTGATAGAATCGTAAAATAGTAATTTTCATAAACGGTCAAAAGACATGGTGGGCGAAATTTCGCACAATTAACTCATTATCGTTACGCATTCGTTACGATGATTCGCCGCCAAAAAAATAAGGAGGTTTTATGAAAATCAAAGTTTTAGTTTTAACGCTTTTCGCCTGTATGATGTTGGCTGGGATGAGCTTTGCAAGCGAAATTCTGGTGTCGGTCAACGATCAGCTTTTGAATCACGACGATATGGTCATCTACGAATCAGGTAAGGCATATGGTCTCGTTTCAGAGTTCACAGAAAGAATGGGCGTTGAAGTAAAATGGTTACAAACCGCAAAAATGGCAGTACTAACAATTAATGACGACTATGTAAGCTTTCAAATGGATTCAAATATTGTACTAGTAAACAACGAGAGTTTTGAAATGAACGGCAATGCCTTTTTAAGAGAAGGCAGTCTCTATGTACCTCTTGATACTTTGCTCGAAAAGCTTGGTGCAACGTATGTTTGGGACGATGTACTGTTACATGCACAGATCACTGGCGAAAATTTAAAAGTTGATCCGGCAGAAATCAGAAAGACCAATTACACGACAGAAGATATTATGTGGTTAGCTCGGATTATCAATGCAGAAACACGTGGCGGCTCTTTGGATAAAAAGATTGCCGTGGCAAATGTCGTATTAAACCGTGTGGCTAGTCCGAGATTCCCGAACACCATCTATGAAGTCATTTATCAACGTGGACAGTTTCCACCGGCTTACAGAAGTGGCTTTGCGACAATTGAACCGACAGAGCAAAGTGTCCTAGCAGCAAAGAGAGCGCTAATGGGTGTTGTCGTCGCAAAAAACTGTCTGTTCTTCAACAACAGACCTTTTACAAGCAAGGCAGATAGCTTTTACAAGCTCATTGAGGGCGACTATTTCTATTTCTAGAATGATGCATTTATTTCAGACAAAAGCATGTTCTAAAAATTGATCATCGACCGTTGAGAAAATTTATTGAGAACATGTCTATGAGTGAGGCAATTTCCATAAGTGTCCAAAAGTAATATTTTGGACGCTTTTTTTATTTTTTGATTGCGATTGTCATTTACTATTAGGAAGGAAAGGGGTATAATAAAATAGAACATACGTTCTATTGGAGGGGTTATGGAAGCGCTAGAAAAACTCAAAATACTTGCGGATGCCGCCAAATACGACGTCTCATGTTCCTCAAGCGGCAGCGAAAGAAAAGGCGACAAATCGATGCTTGGAAATACGGCATTACCAGGAATCTGCCACAGCTTTGCAGAAGATGGACGGTGTATTTCTCTGCTTAAAATACTTTATACCAACAAGTGTATCTACGATTGCGCCTATTGCATCAATCGTTCATCAAATGCGGATATGCCAAGGGCTGAATTCACACCTGAAGAGGTGGTTGATATTACCATCAGTTTTTACCGTCGCAACTATATAGAAGGCCTTTTTTTAAGCTCAGGCGTCGTCAGAAATCCCAATTATACGATGGAAATGTTGATACAGGTCGTCAAAAAGCTTCGAGAAGTCGAACGCTTCAACGGATATATTCACCTCAAAGGCATACCTGGTGCCGACCAGCGTTTGATTGAACATGCTGGTCTTTATGTGGACCGTATGAGCATCAACATAGAGCTTCCGACGACACAAAGTCTTAGACTTCTTGCCCCACAAAAAAATCGTGCAGAGATGATCGCGCCGATGGGATTTATCAAAGAAAAGATGGCGGAGTATGGGTCCATGAGCAAGCGGTTCAAAAACACGCCGAGCTTTATTCCAGCTGGTCAGAGCACTCAACTCATCGTCGGTGCGACCAATGAACCCGACTTAAAAATCATCAAGATTTCAGAAGCGCTCTACAACCGCATGTCGCTTAAGCGCGTCTATTATTCCTCTTATATTCCGGTTGGGAACACGTCGTTGATTCCCGCGCATAACAACGAAGCCATGATATTTGGCCAAAAGCAGCTCCTCAAACGCGAACATCGGATTTATCAAGCGGATTGGTTGCTCCGTTTTTATGGTTTCACAGCTGATGAGATTTTGACCAAAGAAGATCCAAACTTGGATATGGATGTGGATCCGAAGTGTCAGTGGGCACTTAGAAATATGGACCTATTCCCAGTTGAGATCAATAAAGCGAGCCTAATGGAGCTTTTGCGCATACCTGGGGTTGGCAATATTACTGCGCGTCGCATCATCGCATCGCGGCGGTTTGGTGCGCTGGGCTTTGAAAACCTCACGAAGATGGGCATCGTCATGAAGCGTGCGAAATATTTCATCACGTGTAGTGGCAAGACCTTTGGCACGATGGATCTAGAACCTATCAAACTCAAAATTCATCTATTGGATGCGCCGAAGGGGTTTAGTGATCAACTTTCCATGATGGAACTCTATCCAAACCAGTTTGGGGGTACTCAGCATGATTTATCTATATGATGGCAGTTTTGAAGGTGCGCTTTCTGCAATCTATCAGATGTTCCACGATAAAGGCCCCATGGCAGAACAGTCGCTTTATATTAGAGAACAGTATCAATATCAAATTTTTGAAGCCGTTGTTGAGACGTACCCTGACGAAGTCTGGGCATCAAAAGTAGCCAGTTCTATCCTCGATACTTTTGGTCCTGAAACATTTAGAAAAATTGGCTATGCGTATTTATCCGAAGATGATGCATTCGGCACAAAGCTTTACAGGTTCTTAAAGCGCGCCTATAAGCTTGGTGCCAACGCCATGGACAATCTATCCGACCCAGACATCCTTGAGATTTATAAATGCTACAACGCCGTTGCGAGAGAATCGCATCGCATGATCGGCTTTATTCGATTTGCAGAACTTGAAGAAAGGGTGTTTTATGCGCAGTTTGAACCCACTTATGATCTTTTAAGTCTTGTGGTGCCACATTTTGTGGACCGGCTTGCGGATCAAGTGTGGGTCATCCATGATACGAAGCGGAGAAAAGCGGCGTTTTATAATAAGCAGACTGTGCATTTCAGCGATCTTGATCCAGTGGAATCGCTTTATTTTTCAAGCGTCGAAAAAGTATATCAACAAATGTGGAAGGCTTATTTCGACCATATTGCCATCGATGAGCGCAAAAATCCAAAAAGACACCAACAGCTTATGCCCAAAAAATACTGGAATTTTCTCACGGAAAAAACGACAAGTAAAAATTTACTAAAATAATTGATTTTATTAACCTATATGGTATGATAATGTTGTAGTGTATATTTTATTTATGACATGTTGAGGAGAAATCTATGATACTAGTATTAGGTGGTGCAGGCTATATCGGTAGCCATGCTGTAAAAATGTTGATTGATCACGACGAAGAAGTCGTTGTAGTGGATAATTTGGAAACTGGCCATAAAGCGGCTGTGCATCAGAAAGCAAAGTATTATCAAGTGGATATTAGAGACGAAGCTGCATTTGAGCAGGTATTTCTTGAAAATAAAATTGAAGCGATTTTACATTTCAGCGCCAACTCATTGGTGGGTGAATCCATGCAATTGCCGATTAAATACTTCGATAACAACGTCGGTGGTGCTGTCACACTTCTAAAGCTCATGAACAAATACAACGTTAAAAACGTCGTATTTTCATCGACGGCTGCCGTTTATGGTGAACCGAAGACAGTCCTAATCACTGAAGAAAATGAAACGAATCCTGCGAGCCCTTATGGCGAATCAAAGCTCATGATGGAAAAGCTGTTCAAATGGGCTGATGTCGCACATGGGATTAAATACGTATCCCTTAGATATTTCAATGTAGCTGGTGCAGATGCATCGGGCGATATTGGCGAAGCGCATGGCGTTGAAACGCATCTCATTCCACTTATTTTACAAGTACCCCTCGGAAAACGAGAGGTTATTACGCTTTACGGTGATGATTACCCGACGAAAGATGGTACGTGTATCAGAGATTATATCCACGTGACAGATTTGATTGATGCTCATCTCAAAGCACTCGACTATTTACGTTCTGGCAAGGACAGCCAAATATTCAATCTCGGAAGTGGGGAAGGGTTCTCAGTACTCGAGATCCTCGAAGTTGCCAGAAAAGTAACGGGTCATCCGATCCCATCGGTTGTTGCTGAAAGGCGTGCCGGCGATCCATCCGTTCTGATTGCTTCATCGAAAAAAGCAGAAGCCATACTCAAATGGCGTCCAGAATTCACACAGATCGAAACGATAGTCGCTGATGCCTGGAACTGGCATAGAAAGCATCCTGACGGATATAAGAAAGTTCAGGGGGTCTAATGGGATGACACATACACAGACTGATAGACAGATGGATTCACATGCTGATTCACATACTGATTCACATACTGATTCACATGCTGATTCACATACTGATTCAAAAAAAGACAACTGGAACTGGTTAAAAAGTCGATTTCATGAAATCTTTTCCGAGAACCAAATAACGGCGCGAACCTATTTTTCGCCAGGTCGAGTGAACCTCATAGGCGAACATATCGATTATAACGGCGGTATGGTCCTCCCAGTTGCCATAAGTCTAGGGACTTACGCAGTGGTGGCTAAACGTACAGATCGCCTTGTAAGGATGATTTCGCTCAATTTTGAGGCACAGGGCATCGTATCGTTTTCACTTGACGATATTGTCTACGATGCGGAAAAGGATTGGGGCAATTACCCAATGGGTGTTTTCCATACGCTACACCAAATGGGCTATGACGTCACACATGGTTTAGATATGTTGTTTTATGGTGATCTTCC
>CAYLNI010000005.1:1327-5779 GCA_964384705.1 uncultured Fusibacter sp. | reverse complement strand
AATGGCGCGGGTCTTTCTTCATCTGCTTCAATCGAAGTGTTGACGGCGACCATAGCAAAAGATCTATATGATTTGAGTATATCTCCTGTTGAGATTGCGCTATTATGTCAACGTTCAGAAAATCAGTTCAACGGCGTCAATTGCGGCATTATGGATCAGTTCTCCATCGCTATGGGGAAAAAAGATCATGCCGTTTTACTCAACTGTGACACGTTGGCATATGAACACGTTCCAGCAGCTATAGGCGACTATCGCATCGTCATCATCAATACCAACAAGAAACGCGGACTGGTGGATTCCGAATACAACCAAAGGCGCAAAGAATGTGAAATCGCATACGAGACCTTAAGAGCTAACTTTAGTGGTCGCGAGATCAAAGCGCTTTGTGACTTGAACCCAACTGAATTTTTGTCGGTATCTGAGTTCTTAACGGATCCTTATGTCTACAAACGCGCTTATCATGCAGTTGTGGAAAATTATCGAACCATCAAGAGCAAAGAAGCGCTCTCAGAAGGCAATCTCATTGCATTTGGCGAGTGGATGTACAGCTCACACGAATCTTTGAAGCACAATTTTGAAGTGAGCTGCAGAGAGCTAGACATCGTCGTATCGATCTGTCGTACACTTCGAGGTGTAATTGGCGCACGTATGACCGGTGCTGGATTTGGCGGATGCGCCATCGCGCTCGTTCACAAAGACCACTTATCTGAAGTAACTGAAAGCGTTGCACATCAATATACAGAGCAAACCGGCTTGACAGCTTCGTTTTATATTGCCGAAATTTCAGGAGGAACGCATCGTGTCGACTAAAGTGTTTGATTTGCTTGAACAATTGATTGAATATGGTCTAGAAAACAACATGATCCACCTACTAGACGCCTTTGTCGTGCGCAATGCACTTTGGCGGAGGCTAGGCATTGAATGCGATTTAGATATGTTGAAGCAAGTACACGTGGCTGAACGATTGGCCATTGATACTGATACTGATAAATCGTCAGATCAATCAGTGAATGATTCTGATACGTTGCGTATATATCGACTATTAAATGACGTCACGGGTGAAGCAAAAGCATTAGGCGAGCCACTCGACTATCTCTATCAGGAAGAAATGTTCCAAGCGGAGCTCATGGCATTGCTCATGCCAAGAAACTCGGAAATAAATACGATTTTCTGGTCGCTTCATAAAGCGAATCCAGTTATGGCTACTGAGTACTTTTATAGCCTTTCAAATGCATCGACATATATTCGAATGGACCGTGTCAGCAAGAACCTTTCATGGAAGAGCGGCTCAAAATTTGGCGATTTGGATATCACGATCAATCTCTCCAAACCGGAAAAAAATCCAAAGGAGATTGAGCTTCAAAAGCACGCAAAGCCATCTGTGTATCCTAAATGCCTTCTATGTGTTGAAAACGCAGGTTATAGTGGCAATGTCAACCACCCAGCGAGACATAATCACCGCCTTGTAGAGATGGACCTTGCAAATGAGCCTTGGTTTTTTCAATATTCTCCGTATGTCTACTACAACGAACATGCCATCGTACTGTGTGCCGATCATCGCAACATGAAAATCGATCGAGACACATTCATCAGATTGTGTGATTTTGTCGATTATATCCCACACTACTTTATTGGTTCCAATGCTGACCTTCATACAGTAGGCGGTTCAATCCTGACACATGACCACTACCAGGCCGGTAATTACGAAATGCCTATGATGCGCGCCAAAACGCTTTATAGTTATATGCCTAAATTTGTAAACGACGTAAGCATAGATGTCATTGAGTGGCCGTTATCGGTTTTAAAGCTTATTAGCACAAACAAAGCGTCCATTATAGAAGCATCGAGCAAAATTCTTGAAACGTGGATCGGGTATTCCGATGAAGCGGTGGATCTTATCGCTCATACGTTTGAGAGACACAATACTGTGACGCCGATACTTCGAAAAAATGGCGATACTTACGAAATGTATCTGGCGCTTAGAAACAATAGACGAACCGACGAACATCCAGAGGGTCTCTTTCATCCGCACGCTGAGCATCATCATATCAAACGTGAAAACATCGGCCTGATCGAGGTCATGGGCCTTGCTGTGTTGCCAGCACGCCTCGTGGAAGAAATCGACGGACTGGTTGACGCGCTTATAGAGATGAAACGCTTAGCGGGTACAAAGCCACTCGACAAGATCGACGCAAACATGCTTTTGGCATCGGAAGCGCTCGTGAAGCACGTGCCGTGGACGATGTCTATCGAGGACCAGTTGCTTGAGATATTAAACAATATGGAAATTCCTACAAAATCCTCACTTCTCGCATGCTTCAGAGCACAAATTGGTCTGAAATTTGGACGCGTTCTTGAAGATGCGGGTATATATAAAGATGATTACGAACGAATGAGACGTTTTCTAGAAGCTTGTGAAGAGGTGGATTATGAGGATCGAAATTGATAAATTTGAGCCTTTAACAGAGTTGCTCGGCCAACCCATCGATAAAATCTCGCTGATCAACAACCATGGCATGTCAGTGGAAATACTGACGTATGGCTGTATTATGTACAGCCTAAACGTGCCCGATAAACTTGGAAAAACTGAAAATGTTTTGGTAAGGTATGATGATGTCAGTCTCTACGTAAAGAATCCTTTGTATCTCAATGCGACGATTGGTCTCAATGCCGGTCGCCTTAAGAATGGTCAATTGACTATTGGCAAGGCGGATTATCAACTTGAAATCAATGAACGCATCAGCAACCTTCATGGTGGTTTATCGGGTCTCGATAAGCGCGTTTGGGTGTTGGCATACGAAGATGTGTTCTCGGATCGTTGCGAAATAGGTCTTAGCTATTCTCATGAGCACCTTGATGACGGGTTTCCTGGCAATATAGAAATTAAGGCGATTTTTACACTTTATGATGACAATACCCTAAAGATCACTTACACGGCATTATCGGATCGCGATTGCCATCTCAATATGACCAACCACAACTATTACAACTTGTCTGGAAATGAAAAAAAACAAATAGACGAACATTCACTTTTTATTAATGCCAAATATTATTTAAAAGTAGATGAAAATGGGTTGCCTTTTACCCCTAAAGTTCCGATTGAACATTCGCCTTTTGATTTTAGTGAGCTATGTCCAATCAAACAAGCCTACATGAGTGACATTGGTGGCATTGACCATCCGTTTTCGCTCGAGGACAAGGTGGCGTTTGATAAACCAAGTGTCATCTATCACGATCCAATAACTGAAAGGACCATGGCACTTTGGAGCAATCAGCCATCGGTGGTCGTCTACACGAATAACATAGACTATAAGCGGCACGGTGGGATATGCTTTGAACCGCAACAGTTTCCAAACACGTTAAACCTCTTGGAAGCGGGTGAAAAGTACCACAATGAAATCGTTCTAAAATTTTATTGATACGCTTCGTGTATCGTTGTTACACCTGTGACGCGCTTTTAGAAAGTGCATATCGCAGGTGTTTTTTTATTATATAAATGAAGCGTTTACATAGTATCAATGGCAATAAATATGAATATTAAGTTAATTTGAGATAATATTATTCGCTTTTGACTTGACGGGAGCCCTTTTCTTTTATAAGATTAACATAGACGAATGAATATGAAATATCAAAGAATAATATTCGGATTTTAGGAGGTTTTATGAAAGTAGCTATCTTGATGGGAAGTGATTCTGATTTTCCAGTGGTAGAACGCTGCATCAACATTTTAAAGAAATTCGGCGTAGAAGTGGAAGCTAGAGTGCTTTCCGCACACCGTACACCGCACATCGCCATCGAATATGCCATGGCAGCTGAATCAAACGGCATTGAAGTGATCATAGGCGCAGCGGGCAAAGCGGCACATCTTCCAGGCGTCATCGCCGGCGTAACAACGCTTCCAGTTATCGGCATTCCCATCAAATCTTCGACCATGGACGGTCTAGATTCGCTTCTTTCAATCGTACAAATGCCAAGCGGCATTCCTGTAGCCACAGTGGCTATCGATGGGGCAGAAAATGCAGGGTTACTCGCAGTACAGATGCTTTCAATTAAATATCCAGAACTTAGAATGAAGATGAAACAGTATAAAAAAGACATGGCTGATGCCGTGCTTGAAAAGGATGCAAAGGTTCAGTCGAGATATTAGTGTATGTTACAAATAAAAAACTATATTCAAATCACGACGCATATAATAGAAGGAAAAATTAGTATCACATAAAAATGGAGGCGACTTATGAAAAAGCTCGAGCAATTGTATGAAGGCAAAGCGAAGAAAGTTTTCAAAACAGACGATGCAGACCACTATTTGGTAGAATATAAAGATGATGCAACGGCATTTAACGGTGAGAAAAAAGGATCGATTCACGACAAGGGCATCGTCAACAACAAGATGAGCGCACTCCTCTTTAAAATGCTGGAAGAAAAGGGCATCCCAACGCACTTTGAAGAACT
>CAYLNI010000005.1:596-1317 GCA_964384705.1 uncultured Fusibacter sp. | reverse complement strand
ATTAAACGACAGAGAGCAATATGTAAAAGCGGTTCAAATCTTACCACTTGAAGTCATTGTGAGAAATGTGGCAGCTGGTTCGCTCGCGAAAAGACTTGGCCTTGAAGAAGGCGTTGTCATGAAAAAGACGGTCTTAGAATTTTGTTATAAAAACGATGCACTTGGCGATCCTATGATCAACGACTATCACATCTTTGCGATGGAATATGCAACCCCTGAGCAAGTGGAAGCAATCAAGGAAATGTCGCTTAAAATCAATGAACTGTTAATCGAGTTCTTCATTGCTCGCGGCCTTAAGCTCATCGACTTCAAACTGGAATTTGGTTTGCACAAAGGTCAAGTCATCCTCGCTGACGAGATATCGCCTGATACTTGCCGCTTGTGGGATGCTGAAACGAACGCAAAAATGGATAAAGATCGCTTCAGAAGAGATCTTGGAAATGTAGAAGAAACTTATCAGGAAGTTTTGAGTAGAATTCAGGGATAACCTGTGGAGGACTAGAATGGATGATTTTTTAAAGCTCGACAAGCTCAGTGAAGAATGTGGCGTGATTGGTATCTATGCACCGGGTGTGGAAGCGATTTCGCAAATGCTCTGCTTCGGCCTCATAGCTTTACAACATAGGGGCCAGGAAAGTGCAGGCATCGCCGTGCTCAAGGGCGATAAAATGCAATATTATAAAGAAGTGGGTCTCGTTCAAGAAGTTTTCAACAGCGCGAT
>CAYLNI010000005.1:0-576 GCA_964384705.1 uncultured Fusibacter sp. | reverse complement strand
GCCGATATTGGCATCGGGCATGTTAGATATTCCACAACTGGTGAAAGTTACGTGTCCAATGCACAGCCACTCGTGGTCAGATACAAAGGCGGCAGCATAGCGCTTGGTCACAACGGTAACCTCGTCAATGCAAGTGAAATCAGAACAAGACTTGAAGATGAGGGCTCTATCTTTCAAACGAGCATCGACACAGAAGTCATCGCAAACCTCATTGCCAGAAATTATCACATGGGCATGAAAGAAGCGGTCATCGAATCCGTAAGAGAAATCAAAGGGTCATTTGCACTCACCATCATGATCGACCATATGCTCATCGGCGTGAGAGATCCAAACGGTTTACGTCCACTGTCCATCGCTAAAATCGACGGCGGTTATGTCCTCGCATCAGAAACGTGTGCGCACGATGTCGTAGGCGCAGAGTTTATCAGAGATGTGGAACCAGGCGAGATTGTCATCATCGATTCAAATGGCATTGAGTCCATCATGTACGATACTACACATAGAAAAGCCATCTGCTCTTTTGAGTACGTCTATTTTGCAAGACCAGACAGCATCATCGACGGCAGAAACGTATTC
>CAYLNI010000004.1:51899-58486 GCA_964384705.1 uncultured Fusibacter sp. | reverse complement strand
AGTCATGGGTCTTTTAGACGCGCACAGAGCACTTGAAATCGAAACATGGGGTTTTGGTGATATCGATGCTGATGTCGAGCGTATGGGTCTTAAAGGTTCGCCTACGAAAGTTAAGAAGTCATTTACAAAAGGTGCAAAATCAGCTGGTAAAATGGTTGAAGGCTCACCAAAAGAATTGGCAATTGCAATCGTAGACAAATTACAGGAGAAATTTATTATCTAGGAGGATCCCAATGAATATAAATGATTACAGCGGTGTGCTCGTCTATGTCGAGCAACGCTTAAATGAAGTGCAAAACGTATCATTAGAATTGCTTGGCAAAGGCAGAAAAATCGCCGACGAACTTGGCGTTCAAGTTACAGCAGCACTTATCGGTAAAAATGTTGATAAACACGCTAAATTACTCATAGAATATGGTGCAGATAAAGTGCTTGTTTTGGATCATGATGCATTAGAGCTCTACTCAACAGAACCTTATACGCAAGCAATGGTTCAAGCGGTTCAATCAGTCAATCCTGAAATCGTACTGTTTGGTGCGACATCAATTGGTAGAGATTTGGCACCAAGAGTTTCAGCTAGACTATTAACTGGCCTTACAGCAGACTGTACATCACTCGAGATCTCGGAAGAGCGTATGCTCCTTATGACGCGTCCAGCTTTTGGGGGCAATATTATGGCGACAATCATCAGCCCAGATCATAGACCACAGATGTCAACAGTACGTCCTGGCGTTATGACTAAAATGGATAGAGATGTTCTTCGAGCTGGCGAAATTGTTCAGTTTCCTCTTCAAATTGAGAAAAACAACAATTTCGTTGAGATCCTTTCTTTTGAAAAAGAAACAGAAGAAAAACAAGATATTCAAGAAGCAACTGTCCTCGTTTCTGGTGGACGTGGCGTCGGTTCACAAGAAAACTTTGGTCTTTTGTATGATTTAGCAGATGAACTGAATGGTTTGGTTTCTGCATCTAGAGCAGCGGTTGATGCGGGCTGGATGGATCACGACAGACAAGTTGGTCAAACGGGTAAGACAGTTCGCCCGAATTTATACTTTGCGTGTGGTATCTCTGGCGCAATTCAACACGTTGCGGGTATGGAAGAAGCAGAACTCATCGTTGCCATCAACAAAGACAAAGATTCAAAAATTTTTGAATATGCAGATTTAGGCATCGTTGGCGATGTACACAAAGTCTTGCCTTTCTTGATTGAAGAAATCAAAAAAATTAACCTCACTAAAAAAATCCAAGATTAATGGCTATTCTTACCGTATTCTAATCTCAGACTAACGCATTTTACATGAATCTGCGTTATGATAGTCTTAGAAAAAAGGACTGAGGTCTAAGATAGATGGAGGTAGAATATGTTATTCGCATTGATCGTGATGGCGGTGATCGCCAAAATTTTATTAAACAAAGGTTATACATTTGAACGCATGTTACCATACTTGCTCGTTGCCGGCATCATCGCTTTCTTTATACCGGTCGGTGCAATCATAGCATTGCCTTTTAAGATTATTGGCTCAGTATTTGGAGCCGTATTTGGCGGTCTAGGTGGCGCACTTGGCGGCATTTTAGGTGGTATATTTGGTGCAATAGGCGGGATATTAGGTGCAGTGTTCGGCGTGCTTGGTGCAACGATAGGTATTGTCTTTGGAACGATAGGCATCGCTTTTGGCATAATTTCAGCCATACTTGTACCGCTCCTTATCATCTTTGTAATTGTTAAACTTGTAAGATGACAAAATTAGAAGGAACCCTTGAAGTTTATGACTTCAAGGGTTCCTTTAGTTTGTGTATGATTTCATTCATAAGATTTATTCAAACGGTGCGATATCGACGACCAATTTAGCGGGTGAAACGAGGTTGAAGACCTTGTACTGGCTTGGTTTCTTCAGAATTATTGTGATAGCAACAGCTTCGCCGTTTCCAAAATAATTGTAAGAGACGGATTCAATGTTGGCACTGTTGCTTAGATTGAGTGTGGACTGACTTGCATAGGCTTCAATAGCACCATTCACTATGATACTGATCGTGCGACCATCGTCAGAGATTCCTGCATTATAACTGGTGACGACATCTTCAGATTGACTTGGTTTACCACCGATCCATTCATAAAGGTCAAATGCCAATCTCTCAAACGCTTCATGACTCCCATGCCTAACAAAAGCGACATCCTGACCAGAATCTTTTTCGCCACCTGAAAAACTTCCGGATGATTTAAAACCCTTTAATAGTGTAGATGCATTTGCTTCTGTAGTTGCCTCAGTTGTTTTAGCTGGTTCTGTTGTGGGTTCTTTTGTCGATTCTGAAGTTGTTTCTGTCGTTTGCTTTTCAGTCGTCGCTTCAGTTGATTTTACAGTCGTTTCTTGAGTAGTCGTTTCTCCTGCAACATATTCTCCGGTTTCTACAGCCATGGATTCCAAAACCCAGATGTCGTTTTTGATTATGGCTCTAAAATCCCAAACGGAAGCTGTTTGTGTCTGTTGACCATTGATTAACCGATTTGTGATGGTAGAAACCTTGTAAACGGCACTATCCGTTGTAGATTCAGACTCAATAACCTTTGCATCGGCTATTTTCTCAAGATTTCCAATGACGGCGAAGCTCGTTAGTACTTCAAGTGCATCTTGCGAGTTCACAAATAAACTGAGAATACTCAAATTGCCGCGATTGATAAATTCTGGCAACAAGTTAAAGAAATTGTTAACAGGTGTTAGCGAAGCCTCTTCACCAAGGGTTAAGACAGTTTCAGTTGTATTTTCTATTTCAGTAGATACAACTTCTGTGGTCTCAGGAGTCTTTGCATTTGTTTCATATTTCCAAGGCAATCCAGGCCAAAAGAGTTTTAGTGCCAATAAAATCAAAAGCATCGCTGTTAAAACAATCATAAAGACAACTTTCTTTTTTGAAATGGAAGGCTCTTCGTCTTCCTCTTCAAGAGCATCCATTGTCTCATCGACAGTATCTTCTGGAAAATCCTCGTCTGTTTCGATGGGCACAATATGTCTCTTTTTTTGTAGAAAGCGTTCAACAGTTGCGACATCTAGAGGGTCTTCCTCTGGACTGCCATCAGCCCCAAATATGGATTTGAATGCCGAGTCAAGCGCTTCATCCTCAGAATCATCGATCAGTCTGCGCTTTGAGATTTTAGTATCGCTCGCCACTGGCGTCTTAATCGCTTCATTAGATTCGGACAACTTTGAAGGCCCAACAGTGCTAGAGGTTTCTTCCGAAGTTGCAGGTGTCAAGTCAAATCCGCACACTCTACACGTTTTGATGTCATCAGTATTAACAAAACTACAATTTGGACACTTCATAGTGGCTCCTTTCGTGCTAAATGTCTAGTGGAAAATCTAGTATGAATGTCGTGCCTTGTCCTAGAATACTGTCAACGGTAATCTTACCGCCATGTCGCTCAGTAAGTTGCTTTACAATGGCAAGGCCCAAACCAGATCCTCGCTTTTCTTTTTGATCTTTTACTTTATTGACCATGAAAAAAGGGTCAAATATGTTTTGAAGCATATCTCCAGGTATCCCTTCGCCATCATCGGATATTAAGATTTGAAGGTGATAGTTGATGACTTTTGTTTTCACTTCAATTTTAGTGTTTGCATATTTATGTGCATTGCCAATTAGATTTTCCAGTATTTGATTGAACCGATAAGGATCGACGCTGATATAGGACGATATGAATGGCTTGAAAAGCAGCAGATGTATAGGCGATTCTCTAAAATCTTCCACTTTGTGGTCGAAATAACTGTTTAGAATATGGCCAGAATTTAAGCGTTCAACATTGAGCGTAAACTCTCCAAGCTCTTGCTTCGTATAAACAGATAAGTCATCAATGAGATGATTCAGAAAATCTGCCTTCTCTCCAATGGTGTTCAAGTATTTCTCATAGGTTGCCTGGTCTTTGACGATGCCATCTTGTATCGCCTCTACGTAACCTTTTATCGATGTGAGCGGTGTCCGTAAATCGTGCGTGATACTGGCGAGAAGACGCTTGCGACGTTTTTCTATTTCGTGTTGCTCTAAGATGGTGTCTCTTAGGCGTATGCGCATCTTATCGAACTCGTTGCAAAATTCACCAATTTCATTTTCAGACCTATAGACGATTGGATAATTCAAGTTACCTGATTTTATGTGCTCAGCAGCCCGCTTCATGGCAAAAATGGGGTCAAATATATACTTGTTGATCAGCAAAATCAATATCATAAAGAATACAACCATCGTCACAATAATCAAAGCAAACCATAAATAGGGATTTGTGATAATGGTGGCTTGGTCGCTGGCCTTTATGTCAAAGTTAAAAAACATATAGATCATGAGCGCTGTGGTTATGAGAATCATCCCAAGCATTGATAAAATAATGATCCCGCGTAAGCTAAACTTGCTTGATTTCATAATTTATCCTTTAAATTTATAGCCGATGCCCCAAACCGTCTCGATATACTCCGGATTTGAAGGATCTAGCTCGATTTTTTCTCTAATTTTACGCATATGCACGGTTACCGTGTTGATGTCACCGAATTCGTTATAGCCCCAAATTTCATCAAATATTTTCTCTCTAGATAGAGCTTGGTTTTTATTGAGCATCAGATAATGGAGTATTTCAAACTCCTTTACAGAGAATGGCACTTGGTTACCTAAAATGGTGACAGTTCTCGCCTTGATGTCAATTTCAAGATTTTTGATGGTCAAAGTGTCACTATGTGGTGTGCCGGAAAGCACGTTGACTCTTCTGAATTGGGACTGAATTTTGGCTATAAGAACTCGAGGACTAAACGGTTTTTCTATAAAGTCATCAGCACCTAAGCCGAGTGCGAGGATCTTATCTGTATCTTCTTTTTTAGAGCTGATCATGATGATTGGAATGTTAGATTCGTTGCGTATCTTCCTGCAGAGCTCAAATCCATCTATTTTTGGAAGGATGATATCAAGTAATGCAAGATGTGGTTTCTCAGAGTCGAATTTCATGAGTGCCTCTTCACCATCTGATGCTGTGATTGCTATATAACCAGAGGCGTTGACATAATCTCTGATAAGTGTTTGAATTTGTAGATCGTCTTCAACAATGAGTATTTTTTCCATGATGGCCCCCCTATGGACGTGTATCGCAAAAGTTAGAAAACTATTTTTTAATGCCTTTTAGATCTGCTGTTGAAAGGATATTGATCGTATTTGAACGCGTCAAGCCCTCTTTTCGACGATAGCCTCTGAAAGCCGCGTCTATCATTGCCTCAAGCATTTGCTTGAAGCTTTTTCCCGTGGCTTCCCACAGATAGAATGACAATGAACCTGGCACGGTGTTGAACTCGTTGATATAAGGCAGACCAGTGTTTTTTTCAATCATGAAATCGATGCGCGTTACGCCCGCACAATCGAGTG
This sequence comes from uncultured Fusibacter sp., assembly GCA_964384705.1. Lineage (GTDB taxonomy): Bacteria > Bacillota > Clostridia > Peptostreptococcales > Acidaminobacteraceae > Fusibacter_C. Next base: position 53,098 of record CAYLNI010000004.1, on the reverse strand, counting down.
CAATGAATGCCTCTGCTGCCATACGTTCAATTTCGCGCTTGATATCTGGTGTGATATTGGCAGGGATTTGTCTCTTGGCGGATGACATGCCCTTTGAACTGCCTTCGTTGACATATTTATCTTCATAGGTTAAAAAATCACTTGATGTAATAGGTTCTTCACAAACCGATAGTTCGAGTCGCTCGCTGTCGCCTAATACGGAAATGTTGATCTCTCGCATACCGACAAGCATGCGCTCAACTAAAATTCGAGTGGAATAAAAACGGGCAAAGTCAATCGCTTCTATTAGTTCAGTTCTGTTCTTTGCAGGTTTTACACCAACACTAGAGCCAATATCGGCAGGTTTCACAATCATCGGGTATTTCAGTTTTTTCTCGAGATCATCAACGATATCGTTTTGAAAGCTGAGCCAATGATGTGAATAAAACCACTCGCCCTCTACAACGCGTATGCCTGAACTTTGTAAGAATAATTTTGACGCGATCTTATCCATGGTCATAGCAGCTGAAAGGACATTGCAACCGAGGTATGGAATATCCAGATGCTCCAGCAACCCTTGAAGACTGCCATCTTCGCCACCTGTGCCATGTATGGCCGGAAAAGCGATATCGATATAGTCTACGACAGGGTCTTGGAAGCGCTTTACGGGGTCAGCGATGAGATAGGCATTGCGTTCGCCTTTAACAGCTTGTACGCGCGTGCCATTTGCCATAACTTTACCTAGGTCTTTGAAATGCTCGACTTCGAGAAGATAGTCACCTGTATACCAACGGTTTTGTTTGGAGATATAGATCGGTACGACTTTATACGCAGGCATATCTCGAAGCTGTGCGATCGCCTGCTGCGCCGTGATGATGGAGACCTCGTGCTCGACGCTGGTTCCGCCAAAAATAACGCCAATATTAATCATATGAACTCCTTATTCGTTAAAAGTGTCTGGCAAGTCGTTTTCAATCAAAACGACGTCTCCGAGTGCGACGATTTCGTTGATTTTTCTAAAGCCATCATTGAGATTGGAAGCAATATATAGTTTATTCGTTGGATAGCCTTTTTCGGCCAATCCATCTTGAATTGGCTGTGTTTGCTTTTTACCGACGAGTATGACAAAATCACAAGTATCTGCAATCGCTTCACCAAATTGTTTGTTGAGTGTATAGGCTTGATCACCAAGTTCAATCATACCTGGTGTCATGATGATC
>CAYLNI010000004.1:42497-51889 GCA_964384705.1 uncultured Fusibacter sp. | reverse complement strand
GTTGCCTTCAAAGTTTTTTAGGACTTCAAGTGCCATCTTTGAACCGACGGGATTTGAATTGAAAGCATCATCTAAAACAGTGTATTGATCGTTGACTCGTCTTGTTGAAAGCCTATGGGCAACTGGTTTTAAGTCTGCAGTCATCGCACCAAGACGTTCAAAAGATACACCGAGAGAGATGGCAATAGATAATCCTGCTAATACGTTTGCCAAGTTATGCTTGCCTAGCAGTTTTGTGCTTAATCGGATTTTCTTACCGGTTTTTTTCTGGACGAGTGTGAAACTTGACCCGTTGCTACCGACGGTAGTCGCTTCAATAAAATAGTCAGGAGATAGCTCAGGTGCATCGTTAACAGAATATCTAATCGCACTTATGTCATCACGTAGGGTGATGCCTCGAATGTTTTCGTCGTCGACATTGACGAATGCGGTTCCGTTTTGTTTGAGATATTTGAAGAGTTCTCCTTTTGTGGAAACGATGTTTTCAAATGTTTTAAACGTGTCTAGATGGGCTGGACCAATGGAAGTGATTACGCCATAAGTCGGATGGACGAATTCACAAAGTTCTTTGATGTCACCAACTTCTTTGGCACCCATCTCAGCAATGAGAATTTGATGCGTTGGTTTAAGGTGTTCCCTAATCGTACGCGTAAGACCCATTTTTGTATTGAAGCTCTCGGGTGTCATGAGAACGTTGAAATCTTTGGAGAGCATGGTGTATAGTACATTTTTTGTGCTGGTTTTGCCGTAACTGCCTGTTACACCTATAACGATGAGGTTTGGATTTTTGCCAAGTATGGACAGTGCATCCCGATAATAATATTGGTTAATGGCATTTTCGATGGGTTTGTTAATCAAATTTGCCATATAAAGAACGAAGAAGCTAAGTGGATAAATGAGTATGCCAAATAAGGCTGCAGCCCACAATGGTGCTAAATAGACCAGTGCAGACAAGACGAGTAATATAAGCGCAGATGTGATGAGCATGCGCTTTACACGTGGTGTATAGACGCATTTTTTCTTAGCGGGATATGCTCTGACAATCAAACGATAAAAGTACAAATGAATGACTAAAAGAATGAGACCTAAGAGTCTTAATAAAATACTAGCTGGTAAAAATGTCATTAGGACACCAAAAAAGTAAAGGCTATCATACGGCTTTACGAGCTTCCCCTTTGATTTTTTGACGGCATCCAAATATTGGTTTGTGTAGTAGCCGTATTGTTGAAATCTGTGGACGTCAGAAAAAGTTCGCATCCATGTAACGGCTATGATTAAGCCCAATCCTAAAATTGATATAAGCATTTACTGGCCTCCAAGAAACGTTTTAATTATTGTAAGCGCACGAGAAGGCTGTTCTTGATATGAAAAATGTCCAGCGCCTTCGAAAACCACAAGCCCTGCATTCAGAATCAATTTTTCCATCACTTTTGCATCTTCCAAAGGTGTCGAAGTATCCTTGTCCCCCCAGATAAGTAAAACGGGAACCTGAATCGACGAAAGACGTTCGCGCAAGTCTTCGTTAACAACTTTTGAGAGCACTTGTTTCATGATAGGTGTTGCTTGCTTGTAGTCGCTACTCGAATAAATTTCTCTGTACGCTTCAAGTGGCTCTTTTAGAATAAAACTTAGAAGTGGCAGAGAAGCAACTGTCTTGAAAAATTTATAACCATATACGCGTAAAAAATAGCCTGATTTGCGCTTAGGCTTGATGCCTGCGCTATTAATCAAGATGATTTTATCCAGGTCAATATTTTCGCTTAATTTGATAGAGACGCGACCTCCGAATGAATGGCCAATCAGGGTCGGCTTTATCAAATTGAGATGCTTGATGAAAGCCAAGGTCATTTTCGTATAGTCATCGAGATTCCATGGCGTTTGGGGTTCTGTTGACTTGCCAAAGCCTGGAAAGTCAACGGAGATGACGTCAAAAGATTTTGAAAGCGGCTCCGAGAGACACGAAAAGCTTTGAAGATCAGTTCCCCAACCGTGTAGAAAAAGAATGGGTTTTCCGCTTCCTGAACGTTCATAATTTATCTGTAATGCATCATAATTAAATATTGGCATTTTAATGACCTCTTTTTGAATATAATATGGTAAATCCATACTTCAGTAAAACGCATAATTTCATTTTTGTGAAATCTTCGTATGAAGATAACGTTAGCAACACTAGTTGACAATTTAAAATTAAATTTTGCACTTATAATGTAATTATATGTTTTCCATACTTATTTTATCATAAAAACACTAGGGAATAATACCTGATTTGGTCTTGAGTAAAATAAATTTAATAAAGGAAAGTAGTTCGACATGTTATAATGTCAATAGAATAAAGAACCGATCATGGACACGGAGGTATAATATGCATAAAAAAACGAAGAAAGCCCTTTTTGTATTGATGTTGAGTGTCATGCTCATCGGCAATAGTGGCATCGCACTTGCCGCTACTGACGTCACAACAAGCCATTGGGCGAACACACAGATCGAAAGCGTTTCTGGTAAAATCATCATGCCGGTTTATTCCGATGGGACATTCAAACCCGATTCAGTTGTGACGAGTCTGGAAGTTATCGTTTCCATTTATAGAGCCGTTAAAACTGCTGGTTTGCTGGATAATGTTCAAATGGGAGCCATCACGACAAAACATGAGACGAGTTTAAAAACACTGGGTATGCCTCAAATGTTAGCGCCTTATGGTTCAGATACCTACCCCGCACTAGCTTATGCACTTGAATACAACATATTGACACTTGATGAGATCAAAGTCTTCATTAGTGGCTCGACGTTGACAAACGTCAAAAAAGTGAATGCGGTGGTTTTCATTGCGAAAGCGCTCAACGCATACAAACAAGAAAACTTGAATAAAATCATTTTGCTTAGTTATAAAGATTCAGCTGAAATTTCACTTAGTGCCATTAAGTATGTCAACTTGGCAATAGAACAAGGGATTATTTCAAGCAAGGGCGATGCTTATGGTAAATTTAACCCAGCCAATTCGATTAACAGAGCAACATTGGCAGTCTTAACGGATGGGCTATACAAGTTACTTTCTACGATTGAAAGTACACAGCCGACAACCCAACCAACGACGCAACCTACAACTGAGCCTACGACTAATGGGTCATCAACTCAGCCAACAACAGAAGCGCCACCTATAAATTTCGAAGCTGAAAAGATTTTCAGTGGAAAAGTTAAAACCGTGAACGATTCAGAGCGAACGATTTCAGTACTAAACACTTCTGGTAAAACGGAAAGTTTCTCACTTGAAGAGGCGACTATAACAGAAGCGGGTTATAAGGGGACGTTTGAAAGCATCACATTAGGTGCCCAAATAGAACTTACACTAAAAGATGGTGCCGTCACGACAGCAGCACTTGAAAAATCACTCAGTAGAGTAGAGGGTACTTTTGTATTCCTAACAGATAATATTGGTGTGACAAATATTAGAAAATCGATCAAAGTTCTTTTGCCTACTAAATTGCATGATTTTAGAAACGTTTATGACGATACACTTGTAACGATCAATGGTGTGCCGGCAAAAGCGACAGATATCAAAGCGGGTAACAAAGTGATCGTACTCTATGATGGCTACGATGCAAAACGCATAATCGCCTATTCTGAGCTCTACGAATTTACTGGGATAATGAGCAAGGGCCTTGACCCAAAATTGCCTGGAAAGTTTGAAGTAACGCTACAGTCAGGCAATATTGTTACAGCGACTACAACAGCAACAGGCACAACATATATCAATGCAACTGCATTTAACATTGGCGATATCGTCAAAGTGACACTTAAAAATGGTGCGTTGACAAGACTCGAGTATATTGGCCAAGCGAAAACAGTGGTTGGTACACTAAGTGGAATCAACATCAAGAAAACACCTGAACTTACTGTGACGCTTGCAAATTCAAAGGTTGAGACATATGGACTTGCGAGTAAAGTAAAGATGATCAACGCCTTAGGTGAAAATGCTCTGTCTATCTACGATTTGAGACTCGCTCAAGAAGTGACGGTTGATATCGGCATAGGCGGCATTACTAAAGTGCAGCTTGGCAGAAAAATCGTCGCTGAACCAATGGGTATCAAAGTGACGGTGTCTCAAGTGGTAGAATCGTCCAATATTCTTATTGTGACAGACGAAAGCAACCGCATAAGAACGATTACATTCCCAGTTGGATCTGCGTTTAAAGCATCAGACTACAAACCGGGTATGAATCTGTACATCGATGGTAAAGCCATTGCAGATGCTATCTTTGAGGTCATAAAAATTACTGTTCAAATGCCATAATTTTATGTTGACATGGGGAAAGCGTGTCTATATACTATGTAAGTATTGTTAATTGAATCGGTATAGTGACACCCGAAGGGGTGGCTACTGAACAAGAGTGATGAGTCATCCTATTGGGGACTTTCTCACTCTTTTTTTTATGGTTTTTTGGATTTTGGTTTTGAGCGAAAGGAGCTTGCAAATGGGTACGAAGTATATTTTTGTGACAGGTGGTGTTGTTTCTTCACTAGGTAAAGGCATAACTGCGGCATCATTGGGTCAGTTATTGAAAGCGAGAGGGTTAAAAGTTACTATTCAAAAATTCGATCCTTATATCAACGTTGATCCGGGCACCATGAGTCCTTATCAACATGGTGAAGTGTTCGTCACAGACGATGGTGCGGAAACGGATTTAGACCTTGGACATTATGAGCGATTTATCGATATCAATCTCTCAAAGTACAGCAATGTCACAACAGGAAAAATATACTGGTCAGTGCTCACAAAGGAACGCAGAGGCGACTACCTAGGTGCGACGATTCAAGTGATCCCACATATTACAAACGAGATCAAAGACAGATTGATGCGTTCAGCAAGGGAAACGAATGCTGAAATAGTCATTACCGAGATCGGTGGCACCGTTGGCGATATAGAGTCGCTTCCATTTCTGGAAGCCATTAGACAAATGAAGTACGACGTTGGCAGTGAGAATGTCATGTACATTCATTTGACGTTGCTCCCTTATTTGAGCAAAGCAGGTGAACTCAAGACAAAACCGACACAACACTCAGTAAAGGAACTTAGAGAAATAGGCATACAACCTGATTTGATTGTCTGCCGTACGGAAAAAGAAATCTCTCAAGATATGAAAGAAAAAATTGCACTTTTTTGCAGTGTTCCTGCTAGAAACGTCATTCAAAACTTAGATGCTGAGTCATTGTATTCAGTGCCACTAACACTAGAAGCTGAAGGTTTGCCTGACAAAGTATGCGAGTTTTTCAAAATGCCTTTGATCAAACCCGATTTAACGGATTGGGAAAAAATGGTGACAGTAGAAAAAAATCTAAAGAGAACTGTGAATATCGCTTTAGTCGGAAAATATATTGAGCTTAAAGATGCCTATTTGTCAGTTGCTGAAGCGCTTAAACACGCAGGGATTGCCAATGAAGTCGCAGTGGACATAAAGTGGGTACATTCTGAAACTTTGGAGACGGACAATGTAGCGGATGTCCTAAAAGGTATTGACGGCATTCTCGTACCAGGTGGGTTTGGATTTAGAGGGGTAGAGGGAAAAATATTGGCTACCCAGTATGCACGCGAAAACAAGATCCCTTTTTTTGGCGTTTGTTTGGGCATGCAGATGGCGGTTGTAGAATTTGCTAGAAATATTCTGGGGTATGAAAACGCACATAGTTCTGAGCTCAATGGTTTGACTGATGCACCCGTGATTGATCTCATGCCTGAACAACAAGATATTGAAGACATGGGGGGAACGATGCGACTTGGTCTATACCCATGTAAAATCAAACCGGACACTTTGGCGTATGCAGCTTATGGCGACTCATTAATTTACGAGAGACATCGCCATAGATATGAATTCAATAACGCCTATAGAGAAGAGTTTATATCAAACGGTTTCATCTTTAGCGGCGTGTCGCCTGATGAACGCTTGGTAGAAATCATAGAAGTCCCAGACCACCCTTGGTTTTTAGCGGTTCAGTTCCACCCGGAATTCAAATCTAGGCCAACGCATGCCCATCCACTATTTAAAGCGTTCATTGAAGCTTCCAAAGGTGGCTATAAGTAGGTAAATGTTGACCAGTCCCCTTTTGTACTCTAAAATAGAAGGCGAGGGAAACAAAAACAGGAGGGATACAATTATGTCTGAAAAAGCAATGATTAGAATGCGCATGAGCATGCATGACGCACATTACGGTGGCAATTTGGTAGATGGCGCAAAAATGCTCAACTTATTTGGCGATGTCGCAACGGAGCTTTTAATTCGCAACGATGGCGATGAAGGTTTATTTGCAGCCTATGAAAAAGTAGAGTTTTTAGCACCCGTATATGCTGGTGATTACATCGAAGCTGTGGGTGAAATCACAAACGTTGGCAATTCATCTAGAAAAATGATTTTTGAAGCGAGAAAAGTTATTGTTCCAAGACCTGAAATCAACGAGTCTGCATGTGATGTTCTACAAGAGCCAATCGTAGTTTGTCGTGCAGTTGGTACATGCGTCGTTCCTAAAAATAAACAAAGAAAGTAATTCGGAGGATTTTATGGAAAAATTGATCATAACGGCTGCCCTTACAGGTGCAGAAGTTACAAGAGCCCAACAGCCGAATCTTCCTTTGACACCTGAAGAAATCGCAAACGAAGCCTTTGCTTGTTTTGAAGCAGGTGCATCTATAGTGCATATCCACGCAAGAGATGAAGCAGGCGAACCAACGCAAGATGTTGAAGTTTATAGACAAATTAAAGAAAATATAGAAGCAAAATGCAACATTATCTTCCAACCATCGACAGGAGGCGCTGTATGGCACACGCCTGAGCAAAGATTGCAACCCGTTGAGCTTGCACCTGAGATGGCAACACTAAGTGCCGGTACATGTAATTTTGGACCAGATGTTTTCATGAATTCAGAAGAGTACATGGAAAAATTTGCGGTAAGAATGATGGAAATGGGTGTGAAACCAGAAATTGAAGTGTTTGAACGTGGCATGATTGAAAATGCTAAAACGCTTGTTAAAAAAGGTCTCGTGAAAGCCCCTCTACATGTCGATTTTGTACTTGGCGTACCGGGTGCTTGTCCAGGAACACCAGAAGATTTGATGTTCATGGTCAACCAATTGCCAAAAGATTGGACTTGGACTGTCGCTGGTATCGGCAGAAGTGAATTGCCTCTTGCCGTCATGGCGATCATATTAGGTGGTCATGTACGTGTCGGTTTTGAAGACAATGTTTACTACGGAAAAGGACAACTTGCTCAGTCAAACGCAGAGCTCGTTGCTCGAATCGTAAGAATCGCAAAAGAGATGGGACGCGAAGTTGCGACACCGGATGAAGCGAGAAAAATTTTAGGCTTAAAGTAATTTTGATACAGGTATAAAAGATTAAAAGAGAGTCGCTTTATGATTGAAATCAAATCATATAGCAACTCTCTCTTTTATTGCCCTTCATACGAAAACTGCTCTAAAATGGCAATTGTTCGATGATGTTATAGTATTCATAATGTGTCAAACGATCGAGATTGAAATACGTCAGGTCATTAAATTTATACTGCGTTTCCTGCGCGATGGAAGCTACAATCCATTGTCCGTTTAAATACGTTTCAACCCAGTAATCGACGCCATCTTCGGTGATGCCTCTCGCCATCCGAGCTGGGATATCTACAGCTCTTAAAAGCGCTGTATAAAGGATACAAAGTTCAACTGAGTTGGCACTTTTTATTTCGACCAGTTCTTTGGCGGTTAAGAGGCCAGTTGGTTTGAGCTGTTCATCAAGTGTATAATTTGAAACGATCCATTCGTAAAGGGCTTTTGATTTTGAATACTGATTGGTCAAGTTGTATGTGATGCCGTTCGTGATATCGTAAATACTTGTTTGATCGTAGTTGATATACGTCGTTGGAAGCAAGTCTTTGATTGGTTCATTTGAGGCATTGAGGACGCTAAATTTCAAAATGGTTTCCGCATCGTCAAAATCATAGTTAGATAAGAGCGTTTGTTCAATGTAGTCATCCAATGTCGTGAAGGCATTAATATCTATAGACTCTAACTTTGATGTCGTCTCATCAGCAATAACCGTTATGTTGTGTTTTCCAAGTCCAAATGGCGTATAGAGTTTCGCATCAAAGGCGTTGTCTATAACAGGGACATAGTATTCAAACATGTCGCCATCCTTTGATACAATCACGTTAAGGCCTTTGACGTTTTTGGGAGTGGATATTGTCCCTTTTAATTGAAATTGATTGTTAACAATCATATTGGAATGTATTTCAGAAATGAGCTTTACCCCATATTCTGAAAAACGCGTCATTTCTGTATAATGTTCAAGTTGATCATTGATCGTCAACTTTGTGATGCTGAACGTACTCGCAATTGTATCGAAAATTTCTTTACTTTCTTCTAAATCGTTAGTGTCTGGGTAAGTCGCCTTGAAAACATAACCGTTATTTTGTTCAAAGAAAATGTAAAGACTGTGATGTGTCGTAACACCTTCCGACGTCAAATCATAATAGATTGCATCTGAAGTATAGTCACCTAGGACCATCGTGTTGCTTGAAACTAAATTCAAAGCATCACCATATTCTGCAGCGAGTCCTTCCAAGATGGACGCGGTGAGAATAGGTCTTGTGTATTGTGGATTTAACGTCATCACATTTGCTTCAAAGGCATACGATTCAAACGAGTTTTCGACGCCATAAGTTGCGACTTTATCAGCAACTTCCGACCAATATTCTGGAATATAGAAGCTAATCCCGTAATTCGTTAAACTGATGCGCTTGAAATGTCTAAAATCTATTTGTCGATACTCAAGTATGTTTTCTCTAAAATCGATAGACATCGCATGGCTCGTACTTTCTGTTTCAAATGCGAGCTCGTGTGCAGCAGCTGCAAAAGAAGCTGGGATGTACAATTCCCCTTTAAAAGTAAAAGAGCTTACTGGCATCGTTTTAGGTTTTCCGTTGACATAGGCCAAACCCGAGTTGTTTTTAAATTTGATAAAGATGTTGTCGCGATAACTGATCATTTCACGCGAGGCTTCATTCCATAGGACTTGTGCACCTAACTTTTCACAAAATAGTTTTGCAGGTACCATGATCTCATCGTTGATGACAAATGGCGCACTGGTGAAAGAAACTTCCTGATTGGATAGGAAGATCTTGCCGTATACAGGTTCGCCTCCCATGCTTGGACCAGCAAATGTTACAGTGCCAGAAAGGGCTATTATTGCTATTATTAAGATCAAATTTTTCTTGAACATAAATCGACCACCATTTGATTAGAATTAAAAAGTGTGTTAGTATCCTATTAAAGACTATACCATAAAATTAACGCATTTGATTGAAGAAAATATTAAGGATTTGTCATTGCCGTTTCAAAAAAGCTGTGTTATAATGAT
>CAYLNI010000004.1:26118-42416 GCA_964384705.1 uncultured Fusibacter sp. | reverse complement strand
GAATTCATCCTAATTACAAACAAATAGACGTACATTGTGCGTGTGGCAATAACTTTAAGACTGGGTCCACTAAAAGTGAAATCAGAATAGAAATTTGTTCAGAATGCCATCCATTTTTTACTGGTACAGCTAAGCAAGTTGAGCGTGGCGGTAGAGCAGAAAAATTCAAAGAAAAATATAATCTTAAATAAGTTGCTGGTAAATAGGTTAGGATGGGGTAGTCCTAGCCTTTTTTGTTTTTAGGAGAAAATGATGTCGAAACTATATTTTAGATACGGTGCAATGAATTGTGGAAAATCAACAGCTCTGATGCAAGTGATGCACAATTACCACGAGCGTGGTATGCAAGCGATCATTATAAAACCCTATACAGATACAAAAGGTGGCGACCAAGTCGTTTCAAGATTAGGCCTCTCCAAAACAGCAGATTTACTTATAAAATCCGATGAAAATGTCATTGAAGCAGTCGACAATTGGATTTCTAAAAATGGACCGACACAATGCATTTTGGTGGATGAAGTTCAATTTTTAAAAGCAGAACAGATTGATCAATTGTTTGAAATCGCCGTTACAGGCAATGTACCGGTAATATGTTATGGCCTGCGAACGGACTTCCTGATGAAGGGGTTTGAAGGTTCTCAGCGTCTACTATTGCTCGCACACAGTTTAGAAGAATTAAAGACCATATGCCGCTGCGGTCGCAAAGCCATACTCAATGCAAGAAAGATCAATGGAGAATTCGTCTTTGAAGGCGAACAGATTGTCATTGATGGTGAAAACCAAGTTGAATACGAATCGCTTTGTGCAAACTGTTATTTCGAGTACAAAGGAAAAAAGGTGAAAATTCATGAGTGAAAATAAATCGCCAGAATATACGTCTATCGGCGGTCAAGCGTTGATAGAAGGCGTTATGATGCGTGGTAAAGATAAAATAGGCATCGCCATACGAAAACCGGATGGCGAGATTGACCTCAAAGTTGAGTCAATCAAGAAAAATAAAGGTTTAAAAATTGCAAAATTGCCCGTCATCAGAGGCATCTTTGCACTCGTTTCCTCGATGGTCATCGGCGTACGTGCCTTGACTTATTCTGCGGAATTCTTTGTAGAAGGTGATGGAACAGAGGAAAAAGGCAAATTTGAGACATGGCTATATGCCAAATTGGGCAAAAAAGCTGACGATGTCATATTGGCACTGTCTATCCTATTTGCTTTTGTGTTTGCGATGCTTTTATTTGGTGCCGTACCAACAGCACTAGTCAGTTTTTTAAGAGGTTTCATAGACAACAATATGATTTTGAGCGCGATTGAAGGTGTCATGAAGATCGCGGTATTTATCATCTACATCCTCGCGATATCAAAAATGAAAGATATAAAGCGCGTGTTTCAATATCATGGCGCAGAACATAAGACGATCCACTGCTATGAAAGTGGTCAAGAAGTAACTGTCGAAAATGCAAAAAAATTTACGACACTACATCCAAGATGCGGAACGAGCTTCATATTTTTCGTGCTCATGATCAGCATCATCATCTTTACTTTTATCAGTTGGGAAAATGTTGCAACGCGTCTTTTGACGAAGCTTATATTGTTTCCGGTGGTTGCTGGTCTTTCCTTTGAAATGATCAAATTGGCGGGTAAATCAAATCATCCAATCGTTAAAGCACTTAGCTACCCCGGCCTCATGATGCAAAAGATTACGACAAGCGAACCAGATGATAGACAACTTGAAGTGGCAATCGTGGCATTTAAAAGTGTTTTAGATGAGAGCAATCCAAAGGAAACCATCTTGTGAGGGTATGATGCAGACGATACTTGACGTTTTAAAAAATGCAGAAGAAAAACTTGCTTCTGTCACAGATTCTTGGCACGTAGAAGCGCGCATGATACTTTGTCATGTTTTGAAATGCGAACCCATCGATCTCGTTTTTTTAAAATCGAAAGAGCTGACTATAGATGAGGTATCAGAGATTCAAACGCTAGTCGATCAACGATTAACGCGCTACCCATTGCAGTACAGTCTCGGCCTTCAGCATTTTTATGGGCTTGATTTCAACGTCAATGAATCCGTATTGATTCCGCGGCCAGAAACCGAGTGTTTGGTGGATTTCCTTTATGAATATGCAAAAGGAAAAAGTGGTAAATTGCTTGATATAGGTGTTGGCAGTGGTGCCATTATCGTAAGTTTAGCAACAAAGCTTCCGTTGTTTACATGTGTCGGGGTTGATATATCCGAGGCCGCTTTGAAAGTCTCTGAACTAAATAGTGCGAAACATGGAACTTCAGATAGAATTACATGGGTTAGAAGCGATTTGTTTGACGCAATAAAAGATGAGACATTTGACATCATCGTTTCAAATCCACCGTACATTCCCATGGGTGATGCATCTGGTCTAGAACCTGAAGTGGTCGTTCATGAACCGCATATTGCACTGTTTGGGGGAATAGATGGACTCGATTTTTATAAAAGAATTATACCTGAGGCTTTAGAATATTTAACTGATGGTGGTTTGCTCGCATTTGAAGCAGGTCATGATCAATGTGAAGCGATTGAATCGCTTTTCAATGCATCAGGTTATGTCGAGGTAGACCATTTTTCTGATTTAAATGGGATACCGAGATTTATATATGGTAAAAAGGCACCATTTGGAGGGTGATTAACAATGTTTGAAAAATTGAATTTTATTGAAGAAAAATATGAAGAACTCGGTCTGAAGCTTTCCGATGCTGAAGTGATCAATGACCAAAAGCTTTGGCAAAGATTGATGAAAGAGCACTCGGAGCTATCAAACATCGTCACGAAGTACCGCGAGTATAAGGCGGTCAAAGAGGGTATTGAAGAAGCGACTGAAATGCTTCATAACAGCGATGATGATGAAATGAAAGAACTTGCGAGAACAGAACTTGCTGAACTGGAAGCTCAAGTGACAACGCTTGAAGTCGAAGTGAAAAAGTTGCTATTACCAAAAGATCCAAATGACGAGCGAGATGTTATTTTGGAGATTAGAGCAGGTGCAGGTGGTGATGAAGCGGGTCTTTTTGCTTCGGAGCTCTTGAGACTCTATATTCGGTATTCGGAACGCAAAAGATGGAAAGTTGAGATTCTCAATACCAATGAAACGGGTGTTGGCGGTATCAAAGAAGCCTCTGTCCTCATCAAGGGGAGTGGCGCATATTCCAGACTCAAATACGAGAGCGGCACGCATCGCGTACAAAGGATTCCACAGACGGAGTCAGGTGGCAGGATTCACACATCCACTGCGACTGTTGCCGTGTTGCCTGAAGTTGATGATGTCGTTTTAGATATCAAGCAAAATGATTTGCGTATTGACGTGTTTAGGTCATCAGGAAATGGTGGACAGAGTGTTAATACGACAGATTCAGCTGTTCGAATCACGCATATGCCTTCTGGTCTCGTCGTGAGTTGTCAAGATGGCAAGTCACAATTATCCAACAAAGAGAAAGCGATGCAAGTGCTAAGAGCAAGACTGTATGAAATTGAACTCAATAAGCAAAATGAGCAAATTGCAGAACAAAGACGCAGCCAAGTTGGAACGGGTGATCGTAGTGCGAAAGTCAGAACGTATAACTTTCCACAAGCAAGAATTACCGATCATAGGGTGCCGGTAACACTTTATAAATTAGATAGTTACATGGACGGCGAAATCGATGAGATGATCGATGAAGTGCATACTTTCTTTCAAACGGAAGCACTTAAAGCCCTTGATGAATTCTAAAAATTTTATTAAGCTCGGAAAAAACGGATTATTCTGTTTTTTCAGGGCTTTTGTTTTGCTAAAAAAGAGTGTTTGTTTTTAGTCAGATTATTGATATGATTAGAGTTGAGGTATAGAAAATGAATTCGCAAAAAAATACAGTGATCATCGACGTAACTTTATGTGAGAGGCATGATTGCGATGAGGTGACGTTAGACGCCTTACTAAAGGCACCTGCTGAGATTCTTGCAAATGGTGGAACCGTCGCATTTCCAACAGAAACCGTTTATGGTTTAGGGGCAAATGCACTAGATGATGCAGCAATCAAAAAAATATACGAAGCAAAGGGAAGACCATCTGATAATCCATTGATTGTTCATATTGCTTCTATTGATATGATTGACGTTTTGGCAATTGAGGTCAAGCCATATGTACACGAACTCATGAATGACTTTTGGCCTGGTCCCATCACATTTGTTTTCAAGAAAAGACCTGAAATCTCAAATGTGGTTTCTGGTGGTCTCGATACAATCGCCGTGAGGATGCCAAACCACGTCATAGCGCTCAAGTTGATTGCACTTTCCGGCAAACCTATTGCAGCACCTTCCGCAAACTTGTCGGGTAAACCAAGTCCAACGTCGAGCAAGTACGTCGTAGAGGATTTGTTTGGACGTGTCGATTGTATTGTAAAGGGTGGAGACTGCGAAGTTGGGTTAGAATCTACAGTACTCGATGTGACTGGCGATTTGCCCATCATTCTAAGACCTGGAAAAGTGACACAAGAGCAAATTATACAGCGCGTTGGTGCTTGCGATATTGACGCGGCGATTAAAGGAACGGTTATAGATACATCGGGCATCGCTAGATCGCCAGGTATGAAATATAGACATTATGCACCTATAGCTGATGTCCATGTTTTTGTTGGAACGACTTCTGATGTTATAAGGTTTTTTTATGACAAGGCACTATCGTTAATTGAGACATCGAGTGGCCGTATCGGCATTATGACTTTTGATGAGGATGCTGAAGTTTTATATAAATTATTTGCACATATTCCTGAGTTCAATGAAAAGATTGTTATCTTAGCATTGGGATCTGCCAAGGATTGGTCGGCTTATGGCCAAAAATTATTTGAGTGCTTAAGGGAAGTAGACGTGCTTGGTTGTGAGATGGTATTGGTTCGTGGCGTCGAGGAAACCGGTCTTGGCGGTGCGATCATGAACCGACTCAAGAAGGCATCGGAAGGTAAAGTAACGAGAATTTAATTTGATTTTTACAGTGGTTAATTCTATAATGTATTAGGCAATTTAAACTGATAAGTAGAAATATAGGAGGTTGTGAATGAGAATTGCAATGGGTTCTGACCATGGTGGATTTAATCTAAGACTAGTCATAAAAGCACATTTGATAGAAAAAGGCTATGAGGTTATAGATTTTGGTTGCGAGACTAAGGATTCTGTAGATTATCCTGACTATGCACTGATTGTGTCAAACGCTATTGTGTCTGGCGATTGCGAATTAGGTGTTTTAGTCTGTGGCACTGGACTGGGCATCTCCATCGCAGCCAACAAAGTTAAAGGCATTATTGCAGCACCAGTCAGCGATACATTTAGCGCAGAGATGGCGAGAAGACATAATAACGCAAATATCATCGCACTTGGTGAACGCGTTGTTGGTGAAGGGTTGGCACTCAAAATAGTCGATGCGTTCTTTGATGCGCAATTTGAAGGTGGTCGCCACACATGTCGTGTGGATAAAATAAAAAATATTGAACTAAATAATTTATAAGGGGTGCAAAATGAGTAAAGTATATGAAATGAATCATCCGTTGATTCAACATAAGTTAAGTTTAATTCGAGACAAAAATACAGGTTCTAAAGAATTCAGAGAGCTTGTGAAAGAAGTTTCCATGTTGTTGGCTTATGAAGTGACGCGTGATTTATCGCTTGAAGATGTTGAAATTGAAACCCCTATTTGTAAATCAATGCAAAAAATGCTCTCAGGTAGAAAATTGGGAATCATCCCTATTCTTAGAGCTGGCCTTGGCATGGTAGATGGATTTTTAAACTTGCTTCCAGCAGCAAAAGTAGGACATATTGGTCTTTATAGAGACCCAGAGACATTGGAGCCTGTAGAATATTATTGCAAACTTCCAACAGATATCAATGAACGCGACTTGATCGTCGTAGACCCGATGCTTGCAACAGGTGGTTCTGCGAGTGCAGCGATCACATTCTTAAAAGACAGAGGCGCGACTAGCATTAAGCTCGTTTGTTTGATTGGTTGCCCTGAAGGTATTGCAGCTGTTCAAAAAGCACATCCTGATGTAAACATCTACATCGCGGCAATCGACGAAAAACTGAATGATCATGCTTACATTGTTCCAGGACTTGGAGATGCGGGAGACCGTTTATTCGGCACTAAATAGATATTGAGGTGTAAGAATGTATATACCAGCAATTATTGCAGGTTTAATCACTTTTATTATGACGCCACTTGTCATAAGAATTGCGCATCGATTTGGAGCGGTTGACGTACCAAAGGATGACAGACGTATGCACAAGAAACCTATGCCTCTTTGGGGCGGGATAGCCATTTTCACCGGTTTTTTCGTGAGTATGTTCATATTTTCAAACATTGCAACCGGTAAACTAATCGGTTTGTTTATAGCTTCGATTGTCGTTCTCATTACAGGTATGATAGATGATGTTAAACCTCTTGGTGCCAAAGGCAAATTATTGATGCAGATTGTCGCAGCGATCATTCTGGTCAAATCAGGCTTTGAAATCAATTATTTCACCAACTTTTTCGGAGATTCCGAATTCATTTATTTGCATACTTTAGCACTCCCGATATCCGTTATATGGATTGTTGGTGTGACGAACACGGTAAATCTAATCGATGGTTTAGATGGTCTAGCAGCTGGCATATCTGCCATAGCAGCAGTTACCCTCAGTTATATAGCCATCTTGAATCACCGTTATGATGCCGCGATGATTACACTTATATTGGCTGGAAGCTCAATAGGCTTTTTGCCGTATAATTTTAATCCCGCAAAAATTTTCATGGGCGATGCAGGTGCTTTATTTTTAGGACTTGTTCTTGCCGCTATTTCCGTTGATGGTGCTCTAAAAGGTGCAACGGCATTGACCGTTGTCGTTCCGATACTTGCGCTTGGTGTACCAATCTTTGATACGACATTTGCAATTTTAAGGCGTCTAATTAACAAAAGACCGATTATGGAAGCGGACAAGGGTCATCTCCATCATCGGCTTATGGGGATGGGATTGGGCCAAAGAAAAACGGTATTGTCCATGTATTTAATTAGCGCTTTGCTGGGTGCTGGAGCGATTGCTCTACTGAAACAGAACTGGATCCATGCGACTGTATTGCTTGGACTCGCTGCATTTGTAGTGTTTATTCCAATCAATCGATCTGTTTTAACTCAGAAAAAGAATAATTTAGATTAAGTCATCATAGGCAGATAAAAATTTACAGTAAAACGCCTTCGATTTTTTTCGGAGGCTTCTTTTTTAGCAAATCTATGGCCATATAATATGGAGGAAAGTATGATCAAAGTCATGACACTATTTGGTACAAGACCTGAAGCAATCAAGATGGCACCACTGGTGAAGGCGCTTGAAGCAGAACCTGAAATTGAATCCGTCGTCGTCGTTACCGCGCAACATAGAGAAATGTTGGATCAAGTGCTTGCACTTTTTGACATCACGCCCAAGCACGATTTGAATATCATGAAAGCTGGACAGACACTTAGCGAAATTACATCGCGTGTCTTATTAGGCGTTGAAGAAATACTTAAGTATGAAAAACCTGATATCGTGTTGGTTCATGGGGATACATCAACAACGTTTACAGGAGGGCTTGCCGCATTTTATCAACAGATTCCAGTTGGACATGTTGAAGCGGGTCTGCGTAGTGGCAACATTTATAGCCCTTATCCAGAAGAGATGAACCGCGTTTTGACGTCGCGTTTAGCTGAAATTCATTTTGCTGCGACGGAGGGCAATGTGGATAATTTACTAAGAGAAGGCATCAATCCACAGTCGATCGTGAAAACAGGAAACACTGTAATTGATGCACTTATATCAGTAATAGATGAAGCATATGAATTTGAAGATAGTCGATTGAACAAGATTGATTTTGAGGCAAAAAAAGTTATTTTGTTGACAGCACACAGACGTGAAAATTTGGGCGAACCTATGGAGAATATCTTTGGTGCCGTTCGACGTGTGGTGGACGATTTTGAAGAAGTTGAATTGATCTTTCCAGTGCACATGAATCCAGCAATCCGTCAAATCGCGGATAAGCATTTGGCGAATCATCCGAGAATCCATATGATTGAGCCGCTGGAATATGAAGCTTTTGCCAATCTTCAAAGCCGTTGTTACCTGATTATGACTGACTCTGGTGGTATCCAAGAGGAAGCGCCAGCATTGGGCAAACCAGTCGTCGTCTTGAGAACAGAGACGGAAAGACCGGAAGCAGTTGAAGCGGGAACGGTTGTAATAGCAGGTGTTGACGAAGAGACCATCTATGAAATGACGTCTAAATTGGTTACGGATCAGTTCGCCTATATGAATATGGCGGAAGCGACAAATCCTTATGGCGACGGTCTAGCTTGTTTAAGAATTGTCGATGCGATCAAAAAATGGCACGAGCAAAAATAATATTATTTAAGAGTAAACGAGATGTTAACTTTATGATATAATTAGTCGATTGTTTATTCATTGTCAAAATTATGAGGTGAGAAAAATGTCCAATAAGAATAAAAATAGAAATGGCATACTTCAAAATTTAGCTTTAATTTCGCAGGTTGGTATCATGATGATGGTTCCTATCATTGGCGGTGTCGTAATTGGTGCGTTTTTAGACAGATTCATGAAGACAAACGGCATTTTTCTCATCATTTTTATTGTTTTAGGTGTGGGTTCATCGTTTCGAAACCTGTATGTCTTATCCATTCAAAAGAGCAAAGAATATAAAAATGGTGAAACACCATCCAGTTATGTGAATAAATATACAAAAAAGTCAAACGATGACAAATCAGATGAAGATAAAAAATCGTGACTTTTTACTCTGAATATTCTGATAATTCACGCAATTTGAAACATTTTGACTCTGAAAAAACAAAAGAATAATTATCAAATTCTTATATTAATGGTATAATTATAAACATGAGAAAATCAAAGGCGGTGACCATGCAAACATTGAAACAAATGCAGTTTACCATAATTAAAAAGCTTATTGCGATCGATTTGATAATAATCGGAATAAGTTATGTTGTTGTGAGTAAACCAATGCCTTTCATATTGGGGATCATTTTCGGATCAGCAATAAGCGTTCTGAATTTTATTGAACTTGCCAACACACTCAGTCGTGCGATAACGATGCCACAAGATAAGGCACAAAGTTTTACGGTCATAAAGTACTTCATCCGATATATAGTGACTGCGGTGGTTATTTACGTATCCATCATAGCACCTTATATAAATGTTATTGGAACTATAATAGGCCTTTTTATCATCAAAATCATCATTTTGGTAACCAATTTACTGAGTGATAAGAATTACTTCAGGAATATTTTTAAAAGAAAGGAGGATGAATCTAGTGGGCAGTGAAGGTTTTGGACCACGCATTGCGTTTTATATCGGCGATATTCCCGTTACTGAAACAGTGACTGTAACATGGCTAATCATGTTTGTTGTTTTCTTGCTATCATTTTTAGCGACAAGAAATCTCAAAAAAGAGGCAAAGGGCTCTCAAATCATCGTTGAAACGATTGTATCAGCCATCAATAACCTTACTAAACAATCGATGGGTGAGCACAATTACAGATGGGCACCTTACATCGGCACATTATTGATTCTAATTGGCGTTTCAAATCTCATGGGACTTTTGGGTTTTAGACCGCCAACAGCAGATCTTAACACAACAATGTGCTTGTCGATTACTACTTTTGTTTTCACCCAATTCTTTGGTTTGAAGAGCAAAGGCATAGGTAACTATGCAAAAGGATTTTTACAACCGATGCCATTTTTATTACCACTTAATATCATTGGCGAAATTGCGAATCCCATTTCTTTGGGCTTCCGTCTATTCGGTAATATTATTGCCGGAGTGATAATCATGTCATTGTTATATGGTGCACTAGGTGGATTGACAGAAGCGCTTTTTGGTTTGGCAATTCCATTATTCCAAGCAGGTGCGCCTGCAGTGCTTCATATCTACTTCGACTTATTTGCAGGACTGTTACAATCTTTTATCTTCACAATGTTATCTATGGTATTTATTTCAGGCGCAATGGAATAAGATACACTTTAAAGGGGTGAACTCATGGAAAATAGCAATTTTATCGTCGATTTCTTAAATTGGTTGATGAGTTTTGAACCTAAAGCTATTGTTCTATCAGCAACGGCAATCGGTGCTGGATTTGCGATGATTGCAGGTATAGGACCTGGGATTGGACAAGGTTACGCAGCCGGCAAGGGTGCAGAAGCGGTGTCTAGAAATCCTAAAGCAATACGTGAAACGACTATGACTATGTTGCTCGGTGCAGCTGTTGCAGAAACATCGGGTATCTTGGCACTCGTCGTTGCACTCATCATGCTTTTTGGTAATCCACTCATAAACCTGGAAGGCAGTGCGCTAATAATCATGGCGTCTGCTATCGGTGCAGGAATCTCCATGATTGCAGGCATCGGTCCTGGAATTGGCCAAGGTTATGCTGCAGGAAAAGGTACAGAAAAAAAAAAAAAAAGACCAAAAATGCAGACACAAATCATTAGAACAATGCTTGTCGGCCAGGCAGTTGCTCAAACGACGGGTATATATGCCCTCGTAATAGCTCTTGTACTATTATTTGCAAATCCGTTATTAAGATTATAAGTTTTTGCACACTACCAATTCAATTAACATTTTAAGGGAGGATTATTTTATGGAAACATTAATTACAGGAAAAGCATTAGTATTAGCATGTTCAGCAATTGGCGCAGGACTTGCGATGATCGCAGGCGTTGGCCCTGGTATTGGTCAAGGTTATGCAGCAGGTAAAGGTGCTGAAGCTGTTGGTAGACAACCGGAATCACAAGGTGATATCGTTAGAACAATGCTACTTGGTGCAGCTGTAGCCGAAACAACTGGTATTTACGGTCTTGTTATCGCATTGATTTTATTATTCGCAAACCCATTGGTAAGATTGCTCTAATTCTATAGGATAATACAGGAGGTATTACATGAGTATGGATATGGTAACCGCGAGCTTGAGACTCGGGCTTGTGGAACTGAACTGGACCTTTGTATTCCAGCTGGTCAATACATTCATCCTATATTTGATTCTCAAAAAGTTTCTATTTGGGCCAATCACTTCATTTATGCAAAAGCGTGAAAACGAAATCAAAAAACAAATTCAAGGTGCTAAACTCTTGGATGAAGAAGCAAAGGGTTTGAAGGCTGAATACGAGAGAAAATTGGCTTTAGCTGATAACGAAGGTAAGGACGTTGTTAAGAAATATACACTACGTGCCGAAAACAGAGCTTTTGAGATCGTAAAAACTGCAGAAGCAGAAATTGAAACGATGAAAAACAATGCGCATAGAGAGCTTGAAAGAGAGAGAGTTAAAGCGGTTAATGAGTTGAAAGGTCAGATTTCTGAGCTTACGATACTTGCAGCTTCAAAAGTAGTTGAAAAAGACTTAAATGAAGCGGATCACAAAGAACTTATCAACAAGTTCATAAGTGAAGTAGGTGAGACTCAATGGCAGAATTAGTAAGCAAAACCTATTCGGAAGCGATATTTGACGTCGCAATTGAAGAAGGTCGCTTAGATGATATTCAAAGGGAATTTGAATTTGTTGCAAATACATTGACTGAATACCCTGAATTTTATGAAATCATTTGTACGCCTAAAATTGGGAATGCCGAGAAAAAAACGGTGATTTTAGAAGCATTCGAAAATCACATTTCTCAAACACTGCTCAATTTCTTGAAAATTATCATCGATAAGAAAAGAGGAACTGACATACTGGATATCATTAAAGACTTTGACAGACGTGTGGATGCTCACAAGAACATCGTCAAAGCAAAAGTGGAATCAGTCATTCCACTGACTGAAGAACAGCTTGAAACTTTAAAAGGAAATCTCAACAAATTGACAGGTAAAGAAGTGCTCTTGAGCAATCAGATTAACCCTGCACTCTTAGGTGGGATTTCAATTCAAATGGGCGATCGCGTCATAGATGGTTCCGTAAAGTTTAAGCTTGAAGGTATGCTCGAAGGTTTAACTCAAATAATTATTTAAGTAGGAGTGTGTTAGACATGAATCTAAGACCAGAAGAAATTAGTTCTGTGATAAAAGCACAGATTAAAAAATATGAGTCTAAGCTTCAAGTAGAGGATACTGGTACTGTCCTTCAAGTTGGCGATGGTATAGCAAGAGTCCATGGCCTTCAAAACTGTATGTCAGGGGAGCTTCTCGAGTTCCCACATGAAGTATATGGTATGGTACTCAACTTGGAAGAAGATAGTGCTGGTGTTGTTTTATTTGGCTCTGATGAAAAAATTAAAGAAGGCGACTTAGTTAAGCGAACTGAGCGCGTCGTTGAAGTTCCAGTCGGTATAGAAATGTTTGGACGCGTCGTCAACTCACTTGGTCAACCTCTTGATGGTAAAGGACCGATTTCCACGACAAAATTTAGACCAATAGAAGCAAAAGCTACAGGTGTTATCGATAGAAAATCGGTAAATCAACCATTACAGACAGGTATCAAATCTATTGACTCTATGATTCCAATCGGTCGTGGTCAACGTGAACTTATCATCGGAGACAGACAAACTGGAAAAACTGCGGTTGCTATTGATACGATTATCAACCAAAAAAATACAGACGTTTATTGTATTTATGTTGCTATAGGACAAAAAAATTCGACAGTTGCACAGATCGTTAAGCAGCTCGAAGATCATGGTGCGATGGACTATACTTGTATCGTGTCAGCGACTGCCGCTGATCCAGCGCCACTTCAATATATTGCACCATATGCAGGTGTAACGATTGCAGAAGAACTTATGTACGAAGGCAAACACGTCCTTATTGTATATGATGATCTCTCCAAACATGCCGTTGCCTACCGTGCCATGTCCTTGCTTCTAAGGAGACCACCAGGTCGTGAGGCGTACCCAGGCGACGTATTCTACTTGCATAGTAGACTACTTGAGCGTGCGGCAAAATTAAGCGACAAGTTAGGTGGGGGCTCGATTACGGCGCTTCCAATCATTGAAACGCAAGCTGGCGACGTTTCTGCCTATATTCCGACAAACGTAATTTCTATTACTGACGGTCAAATATATCTTGAATCTGAATTGTTCTTCTCTGGCCATAGACCAGCTGTAAATGCGGGTATTTCTGTATCACGTGTCGGCGGTGCTGCTCAGATAAAAGCGATGAAAAAAGTTGCTTCAAAAATTAAACTAGAATTGGCACAATATCGTGAACTTGCAGCTTTTGCTCAGTTCGGCTCAGAGCTTGACAAAGAGACTAAAGCAACACTCGCTCACGGTGAGAGATTGATGCAAATTTTAAAACAGCCACAATATAAGCCGGTACCAGTTGAGCAACCAGTCATGGTCATCTATGCAATCGTCAATAAGAATATGACGGATATCGAAACGAAAGATATTCCAAAATTTGAAGCGGCATTACTTGATTTCTTAGGCTTAAACTACCCTGAAATCGGTAGCAGCATAGCTGAGCTTGGCGAAATGACTTCTGAAAATGAAGAAAAACTTAAAAAGGCGATTACTGAATTCAAAGCAAGCTTTGTAGTAGAGTAAGCTTCCTTATAGGAGGGATAACATGGCAAGTAGTACACGCGATATCAAGCGCAAAATACGAAGTGTCAACAGCACCATGCAAATCACCAAAGCCTTTGAGTTAGTTTCTACTGCAAAGTTAAAGCGCGCAAGAGATCGAATGGATATTACGAAACCGTATTTCGATACGATTCAGACAGCCGTTCACGATATTTTGAGTAGTGATAAAAGCATCAAAAGCAAATTTGTAACGAGTGACGTTAGCAAAAAGCCTCTTTATATTGTTGTGACATCCGATCGTGGATTATGCGGTGGATATAATATCAATGCGATTAAGAAAGCACTTGAAACAGCTCGAGCTTACGACGACCCTAAATTTATAGCCGTCGGAAAAAAATCTTTTGATCTTTTGAAACAAATGGGATATAACGTCATCGACAGTTTCTTATATATTTCTGAAAAACCTGAATTCATTCACGCAGCACAAGTTGCACGCGCAGCTATGACACTACTTGAAACAGGTGAAGTCGATTCGATCCATTTCGTGTACACGCGTTTTATAAGCACAATGACTCAAACGGCGACTGATCTTCTGTTATTGCCTATCGAAAGACCAGAACTCACAGAAGATACAAAAACAGAAATTGTCAATTACGAACCATCAGCTGAAGAAGTCCTTAGATATATCATTCCTAAGTACGTTGAAAGTACGATTTTTGGTGGACTAATTGAATCTTCTGCTTCAGAACAAGCAGCTAGAAGACTTGCAATGGAAAGTGCTTCGGATAATGCCGAAGAAATTATTGAAGATTTGACACTCTACTATAATAGAGCGAGACAAGCTGCAATCACACAAGAAATTTCTGAAATTGTCGGTGGTGCTGAAGCACTAAAATAACTATTGAAAGGAAGTGGAAGAGTATGGATCAAGCGATTGGTAAAATCGTTCAAATCATAGGACCTGTACTCGATATTAGATTTGAAGCGGACCAGCTTCCTAATATTTATGATGCTGTAAAAATCGATTATAAAGATATCCACGTTGTTGCTGAAGTTATGCAACACGTTGGCGGCAACACTGTAAGAGCGGTTTCTATGAGCTCAACAGACGGTCTTATTAGAGGTATCGATGCAGTATCAACAGGTGCACCTATAACAGTTCCAGTTGGAAAAGCAACACTTGGCAGACTCATCAACGTACTTGGCGAAACAATTGATGAACAAGGTCAAATAGAAAAATCACAGGCAGAATTTTGGCCTATTCACAGACCAGCTCCAGTATTTGCTGAACAGGGAACAAGTTCAGAAATGCTCGAAACAGGTATAAAAGTCGTCGACCTGATTGCGCCTTATGCTAAAGGTGGTAAAATCGGTTTGTTCGGTGGTGCAGGTGTTGGTAAAACTGTAATCATTCAAGAGCTTATCAACAACATCGCAACCAATCACGGCGGTCTTTCTGTATTTGCTGGTGTTGGTGAAAGAACTAGAGAAGGTAACGACCTTTATCATGAAATGAAGGAATCAGGTGTTATCGATAAGACGACGCTCGTATTTGGTCAAATGAATGAACCGCCTGGAGCTAGAATGCGTGTTGCACTTACTGGTCTTACAATGGCTGAATATTTCCGTGATCAAGAAGGTAAAGACGTTCTTTTGTTCATCGATAATATTTTCAGATTTACACAAGCTGGTTCGGAAGTTTCTGCGTTACTTGGTCGTATGCCGAGTGCCGTTGGTTACCAGCCTACCCTTGCAACAGATATGGGTGCGCTTCAAGAGCGTATCACATCAACGACAAAAGGATCGATCACTTCGGTACAAGCTGTATACGTACCAGCCGATGACTTAACGGATCCAGCACCAGCTACGACTTTCTCGCATCTTGATGCAACGACTGTATTGTCGAGAAAGATTTCGGAGCTTGGTATTTATCCAGCCGTTGATCCACTTGATTCAACTTCTAGAATTTTGACGCCAGATGTCGTTGGTCAAGAACATTATTCAGTAGCTCGTGGTGTTCAAGAAATCCTTCAAAGATATAATGAACTTCAAGATATTATTGCGATCTTAGGTATGGACGAATTATCGGATGTCGATAAACTCGTCGTAAGCCGAGCAAGAAAAATTCAAAGATTCTTATCACAACCATTCAATGTTGCTGAGCAGTTTACTGGCTTCAAAGGCGTGTATGTACCTGTCAAGGAAACGGTAAGAAGCTTTAGAGAAATACTTGATGGCTTACACGATGAAATCCCTGAACAATACTTCTTGTTCTGTGGTAGCATCGAGGACGTCGTTGAGAAGTATAAAGCAAGCAAAGCTGAGTAGGGGGTGACTTAATGGGCAATAAATTCAAGCTTGACGTCGTGACACCAGACTGCACTTTCTTTGACGGTGAAACGGATATGGTGATTCTTAGAACGACTGAGGGCGATATTGGAATTTTATATGACCATGAACCTCTGGTTGCACCGCTTCGTATCGGCAGTATGCGTGTAAGACTAGAAGACAAGTCTTTTAGATGGGCAGCATGCTCAGCTGGATTTTTAACAGTAAATGCAGATAAAGTTACCGTTGTCGTTGATTCAGCTGAATGGGTTGAAGAAATCGATATGGAACGTGCACTTGAAGCAAAAACAAGAGCAGAGAATCGCATTCAGAGTGGTCATGAAAAAGGCGTCGATGTTGTTAGAGCGAGAGCTGCTCTAGAAAGAGCGATCAATAGAATCAAATTAAGAGAAGTACGCAAATAAACTAATT
>CAYLNI010000004.1:15693-26083 GCA_964384705.1 uncultured Fusibacter sp. | reverse complement strand
GTTAAATAGTGTGAAACGCTTTATTAGGCGATTTCACACTATTTTTTTGTTTTATTACAGCAAATCTCAAATAAATTTGAAAAAAAACTAAAAATGTATAGATAGTACAATCATTTTTATATATAATAATAAATGACTATGGCCAGTTTTAACTGGTTTACTGAATTGAGTTAGAAAATATGAAATCACTTTATATAGAGAAAACTAATTGTTTTGAAAGCGGAATGGAGGACGAATTTGGCTAAGCTACTCGTAGAGAAAAGTGGACCATTAGTAGGGTCTGTAAAAATAAAAGGTGCAAAAAATTCAGTACTAAAACTCATGGCAGCATCAATATTGGGCAATGAAACATGTACCATTGAAAGTGTACCGGGTTTGATAGATGTTGAAGTCATGATTACTTTACTCGAAGCGTTAGGTATGACGACTGATTATGACCGAGAAAAAGAAATTGTTGCGATACATCCCGCTGTGGATCTCAAATGTGAGGCGCCATACGAATTGATACAAAAAATGAGAGCGTCTTTTTTAGTAATGGGTCCATTGCTCGCTAAAAAAGGCATTGCAAAAGTATCTATGCCAGGTGGTTGTGCAATCGGCGCGAGACCTATTGATCTACATTTAAAAGGCTTTCAAGCATTAGGCGCAGAAGTGACTTTGGGTCACGGTTACATTGAAGCGAAAGCAGAGCATGGCCTAGTAGGCACTGAAATTTATCTGGACTTTCCAAGCGTTGGCGCCACTGAAAATATCATGATGGCTGCTACGATGGCAAAAGGTCTCACCTTGATTCAAAATGCTGCTAAAGAACCAGAAATAACGGACTTAGCTAACTTCCTAAATGAAATGGGTGCCAACGTCAAAGGTGCTGGTACTGATACAATCAGAATCATGGGCGTAGAAAAATTGGGTGGCACACGCCATCAAACAATACCAGACCGCATAATCGCTGCTACATATATGGTTGCTGCTGCGCTTACTAAAGGCGATATCACGATTGAAAATGTCGTTTCAAGCCACGTCAAACCTGTCACTGCTAAACTGAGAGAGATGGGTGTTACCGTTGAAGACGATGATGATACGATTCGCGTATATACGACAGGACCACTTAAAGCAGTCGACTTGACAACATTGCCTTATCCAGGTTTTCCAACGGATGTACAAGCCCAATTTATGGCGTTACTTGCTGTATCAGAAGGCACAAGTGTCATCACTGAAACTGTTTTTGAAAATAGATTTCGACATGTTTCAGAAATCAACCGTATGGGCGCAAACGTCAAAATCGAGGGTCACAGTGCTGTGATTCAGGGCGTCAAAGAACTTCAAGGCGCACAAGTAAAAGCAACCGATTTAAGAGCTGGTGCGGCATTAGTCCTTTCTGGCTTGATTGCCGAGGGCATCACTGAAGTCGACGAAATATATCATATCGACCGTGGCTATCCACAAATTGAAAAAGATTTAGTGAGCCTAGGTGCAAAAATTCGAAGAATAGATGCATAAAAATGTAATGGAAGGTGGACCGCGATGTTTGGTGTAGGCGCAGAAATTGGAATAGATTTAGGTACTGCCAGTGTATTGGTGTACATAAAAGGAAAAGGCATTGTCCTCAGAGAACCTTCTGTCGTGGCAATAGATAAGAATACAGATCGAGTACTCGCTGTTGGCAATGAAGCAAGAAAAATGCTTGGTAGAACACCAGGCAATATTATCGCCATCAGACCACTTAAAGATGGTGTAATATCTGATTATGATGTGACAGAAAGAATGCTCAGATATTTTATAAATAAAACGTGTGGCAAAAGAAGAATATTCAAACCGAGAATTATCATATGTGTTCCAAGTGGCGTCACTGAAGTGGAGAAGCGTGCAGTTCTTGATGCAACGATGGAAGCGGGCGGTGGTAAAACATTTTTAATTGAAGAACCGATTGCAGCTGCTATCGGTGCAGGCCTTGACATAACAAAACCGGATGGCAATATGGTCATCGATATCGGCGGTGGTACATCGGATATCGCAGTCATATCACTTGGTGGAATCGTCGTAAGTACATCGATTAAAGTAGCTGGTGACAAGTTTGACGAAGCCATCATAAAGTACATGAGAAAGAAACACAATTTGCTAATTGGTGAGCGTACAGCTGAAGAACTTAAAATCAATGTCGGTACGGCTTATCCAAGAACTAAAGCAATTAAAATGGACTGTAGAGGCAGAGACCTTATCACAGGTTTGCCTAAAAATATATCGATCTCAAGTGACGAAATGCTTGAGGCGCTTCAAGAAGTTGTCAATGCAGTCGCGGATGCGGTACATCTCGTCCTCGAAAAAACACCGCCAGAGCTCGCTTCAGATATTAGTTCAAGAGGCATCGTCATGACGGGTGGTGGCTCATTGCTAAATGGACTCAACAAACTTATTGAAAAGCGTACTGGCATCCCAACCTATATTGCAGACGATGCAGTAAGCTGTGTCGCAAAAGGCACAGGTATGAGTCTAGAGCATTTGGATATTCTTGAAAAAAATATGATGACAACAGGTAAAAAGAAATATTTATAAGAAGCATTTATAAGTAATAATAGAATCTTACGACAAGATAGCTCAGTATGATAAAGGGGGAAAACCCTTATCAGGCTGAGCTTTTATCTTGAAGTTTTAAAGCGATTGTGATATATTGGTGAGGGTTTGGTGACAAGACACTTGTCATTACAATTGTGCGGAATGCGATTTCCATATTTAAGAGGTGTTTATGATTGAAGAGATATTACGCTTAAAAAAAGAGAAAAATGCGGTAATCTTATCGCATCATTATCAAAGTTTAGAGATTAAGGAAGTTTCTGATTTTGTAGGTGATTCACTAGAGCTATCAAAAATTGCCGCAAAGGTCGACGGAGACATGATTATATTATGCGGCGTCCATTTTATGGCAGAAACTGCAAAAATGATCGCACCAGAAAAACGCGTATTTTTACCAAATGCTGCTGCTGGCTGCCCTATGGCTGACATGGTCACCATAGAAAAGTTGCTTGAAATGAAGACTCAGTTCCCAGATGCCGTCGTTGTTACTTATGTTAATTCATCTGCAGCTGTGAAGTCAGTTAGTGATATTTGTTGTACGTCATCCAATGCAGTAAAAATTGTGACGGCAATTGAATCAAAAGAAATTCTATTCGTCCCTGATCAGAATTTAGGACAATATGTCCAAAAACAGTGTCCAGATAAGACCATTCACCTCTGGAAGGGATTTTGTCCCACACATCACCGTGTGACACGAGTTGAAACCGTTGCAAAAATGAATGAAATTGCAGATGCCGTTTTATTTGCGCATCCTGAATGTCGTCCAGAAGTTCTAGAGCAAGCGGATTTTATTGGAAGCACTGCTCAAATTATTGAAGCATGCAAAACTTCGGACGCAAAAAAAATCATCATTGGTACTGAGCAAGGTGTCGTCGACACGCTGAAACAGATATTGCCACAAAAAGAATTCTTCATGTTGGATGATCAAATGGTTTGCAAAAATATGAAAAAGACAACACTTGAAGACGTCTATAACGTATTAAATGAGGAAATAGGAGAGATTTTAGTCGATCCCAAAGTTGCTGAAAACGCGACAAAAGCGATCGCTAAAATGATTGAAAGGTCTTAAGGATGAAAGAGAACCTCAAATTTGACACAGTGATCATTGGTACTGGCCTATCCGGCATTTATACTGCGCTTTCACTTGACGAGAGGCTAAAAATCGCCATTCTATCCACTGGTTCAATTGCAGATACAAACAGTTATCTTGCTCAAGGTGGTGTTGCAGCCGCAGTGGGAAAACACGATTCTTCTTTGAGTCACTACCAAGACACCATGGCTTGTGGCCATCAAGTAAACAACGACGCAGCTGTGAAACAACTGACAGACTGTACGAAAGATGAAATAGATTGCCTCATAGGGCTAGGTGTTAAGTTTGATCTCAATGCTGACGGAAGCTTTCAATTTGGTATGGAAGGTGCACATAGCATGCCAAGGATTCTGAGAATTGGCGACTATACAGGTAAAGCCATTATGGAAACACTTTGGCAACGTATATTAGAGAAAGAAAACATTACAATTTTAGATGATGCCCTCGTATACAACTTAACGAATATCCAGGCTGATATAAAAGTACTGGATGTTTTCGCGTGTGGAAAACTGATCCAGATAGATGCGAACTCGGTAGTTATTGCAACAGGAGGCATGGGAAGACTATACACACGGACCAGCAACAATATAAATATTACAGGCGATGGTGTTGCACTTGCTGTCAAAGCTAGCATAGCAGTCAAACATCTGGATTGGATTCAATTTCATCCAACCGTCTTCTTTAACACGACGGGTGAACAGGAAGGTTTTCTAATATCGGAAGCTGTCCGTGGTGATGGTGGTATTCTGTTAAATGAACACAATGAGCGTTTTATGACGAAGTATCATGATAAACTTGAGTTGGCACCCAGAGATATCGTTTCAAGGGCGATTCACCTTGAAATGCAGAAGCAAAGTAACCCTTTTGTGTGGCTGGATGTCCGTCATATTGGAAATGAAAAAATGGCACTAAGGTTCCCAACGATCTATGCCTATTGCAGATCGCATGGGCTTGACCTCGACAAGGATAGAATACCTGTGGCACCAGGTGCCCATTATTCAATGGGTGGCATTGAAGTGGACTTGAATGGCAGGACATCATGCGAAGGCGTCTTTGCTGTCGGCGAATGTGCTTACACAGGCGTTCATGGAAAAAACAGGCTTGCGAGCAATTCGCTTTTAGAAGCGATTGTCTTTGCGAAAAAAACAGCACAAGCAATAAACGATAGCGCATCATCTGATATGGATATATTTACAAAAATGGGATGCGACAATGAGCTTGATTGCACGCGTATTCATGCGCTAGATTCTCTGCCGACGTTCGAGATTGAATTATCAGAACTTGCCTTGTGGATGGACGCTAATATGGGCATAGAGAAAAATATTTCTGAAATTGAAACTATGTATCAGAGACTCCAGAGCCTACTATATGCATCACAAAAACAGTCTCATATTAATCGAGAAACGATTAAAAAATATAACGCACTCATTGTTATGAAAGAAATGTTAAGTCACGTTT
This sequence comes from uncultured Fusibacter sp., assembly GCA_964384705.1. Classification (GTDB taxonomy): domain Bacteria; phylum Bacillota; class Clostridia; order Peptostreptococcales; family Acidaminobacteraceae; genus Fusibacter_C. The sequence continues at coordinate 20,964 of CAYLNI010000004.1, read as the reverse complement.
TACAGGAGATGAACCATGCATAAAACTGCAATCGTAGATGCGATCATCAAGAACACGTTAAGTGAAGATCTAGTGACATACGATATGACTTCTGAATGGTTGTTTGATGATTCAGACCATTCAAAAGCCAATTTGATAGCGAAAGAAGATGGGATTTTATCTGGCATGAGCGTATTTAAGAGAACATTTGAATGCGTTGATGCGCAAACGCTTGTCGATGTTAAAGTCAAAGATGGTAATGCCATCAAAAAAGGCGAGATTATCGCTACAATAGAAGGGCAAACGAAATCGCTCCTTTTTGCTGAGCGCACAGCACTCAACTTTCTGCAAAGAATGTCAGGCATTGCAACTGAAACGAACAAATACGTGACATTAGTTGCTGATTTACCAGTAAAAATCGTCGATACACGTAAGACAGCACCAGGTTTACGCATTCTAGATAAACAAGCCGTTAGAGATGGCGGAGGTGCCAACCATCGCTTTAACTTGTCAGACGGGATACTGATTAAAGACAATCATATCAAGGCGGCGGGCGGCATCGTCGAAGCAATCGGCAAATGTAAAGCGCATGCCCCGCATACGCTAAAAATTGAAATTGAAGTGGAATCAATCGCTGGACTTGTTGAAGCCATTGAAGCGGGAGCTGATATCATCATGTTGGACAATATGTCGACTGATACTATGGCAGAAGCAGTCTCAATCAATGCGGGACGGGCGATTTTAGAGGCAAGTGGTAATATGACTTTAGAGCGCATTAGAGAAGTTGCTGAAACAGGAGTCGATATCATCTCTGTAGGTGCGTTGACACACTCAGTCAAAGCTTTGGATATCAGCCTTCGGTTTGTGTGATACTTTAATTCGTTATGTGTTTTGTGATATACTAATAGGGTATCGCATGCCACCACACAAGGAGAAGCAACATGATTCAATTTGATTCGCAAAGACTGATTATACGGGACTATTTGGAAACGGATATTGACGCATTTCACCTACTGTTCACAAACGATGATGTGATGAATTTAATGCCAGAAGTAAAAACACATTCTCTAGATGAATCTAAGAAATATCTGTATGAATCGATTGCTGAATCTCAATTTGACAATAGAAATAAGTTTTTCTTTGCAATTGTTTTGAAAGAAACTGGTGCCTACATCGGAGAAATCGGCTTTTCAGTGAAAATTGACTGTGAGGAAGGCAGAGTTGTCAATTTAGGCTACTTTATTTTTCCGCAATACTGGGGAAAGGGATATGTGACTGAAGCGGTTAACTTATTGATGGATTATGCTTTTTTATACCTGGATGTCATTAAAATTGAATCTGGTTGCCTCCATGCGAACATTGGATCTCTGAAAGTGATGGAAAAAGTGGGTATGACTCGGGAATCCTATCTCGTAAAGCATATGTATTATAATGGAAAATTGCACGATCGCGTCGACTATAGAATGCTAAAAGATGAGTGGCTCGCAATTCGTTCAAAGGAACTTATATAAAAAAATGATTCATATAAATCAAAATGCGCCAATCGGATGTCCCGATAGACGCATTTTTTTATTGGGTATTTTTTATTGTGAATCATAAGTCGTCCTATGGGCAAAAAAAAGCGGAATGACACGAACGGACGGTCATTCCAAAAATGAGGAAATTGAAATTAATAAAGGGTATGGTATTTTAACCACTTAAAATATAACATTAAAGCATTGAAAAATCAAGCGATAGAGCGATAGGAATATCTGATAGTTTACATTTTAACAATTTAGGAAATCGCATAAATAATAATCATATTTCTCTAAAGTTTTTGGTGTGGGCGGACGATAACCTTTTTGAATGATTCTTGGAGGCTATTATGGTAAAAGGGCTTTATATATCAGGCACAAGCATGATAACGAATATAAATAAAATGGATGTCATAGGCAACAATTTGGCAAACGTGAATACGACAGGCTTCAAAAAGGATCGCGTTGAAGTAGAATCTTTTAACGCGCGTTTATATTCTAGAATAAATGGCTCAAATTATCCATTTGAAACTGGCCCGAATACAATCACTCAGACTCAAAATGGCGATGCGATAACTGCAACTACTGAAAATGGTTATTTCAAAGTAGATACGCCAAATGGTGATCACTATGGTAAAAGCATCATATTTTTTAAAGACACAGATGGCTATCTGCGTACCATCTATAAAAACATTGGTGGCACGATAGATAACCTAAAGGGTAATCTCGTTTTGGGTCAAAAGGGACCAATATTTGTCGGAGATGCAGACTTTGAAATGGATGATAACGGCAATATCAACGTCGGAGGCACAGCAGTAGATCAATTAGTTACGCATACTATGCCGAATGTAGTAGGAACAATAACAGCAGGTATCCGCAGTTATTCTGTACTTACAGATCATGAACAAGGTCAATTGGAACGGACAAATAGCAATTTTGATTTAGCGATCAAAGGTGATGGTTATTTTAATATTAGAACTGAAACCGGTGATTATTACTCGAGAAATGGTGCTTTCACGATAAATGGCATAGGTGAATTGGTTACATTTGAAGGGCATAAAGTACTTGGTCTAAATGGCCCGATTATCATCGACAGTGAGAATTTTGCGGTTAACGAATTTGGTGAAATCATCCAGGATGGTGAAATTACCGACAAACTGCAAATGACAACATTTACAAATATTGCAGATATCTATAAAGTAGGCACAGGTTATTATAAAGAAAAAACTGAATTGACTGGTGAAAAAGTGCCGTTTGAAGGCGAAATCGTGCAAGGATTTATTGAAACCTCAAACGTGGATTCCATCACAGAGATGATTCAACTTATAGAGATGAACAGAAACTATCAGACAAGTCAAAAAGTGATTACGACGATTGACGAAATGCTTGGTAAGGCTGTAACTGAACTTGGTAGAGTATAGGAGGCTTGACATATGAAAGCAATGTGGTCCGCAGCATCAGGTATGAAAAATCTTCAACTTAAAATCGATACGATTTCCAACAACCTTGCCAATGTCAATACAGTTGGTTTTAAGAATCAGCGCGTCGAATTCAAAGACATCATGTATGAAAGTTTAACGACTTCAGATAGACTCGAAGAAGAGGGTAAACCAGTTCCTATAGAGATTGGACATGGCGTCATGATCTCGGCAACGCTAAGAAATTTTACGACTGGGAACTTACAACAAACAGAAAATCCAACGGATTTGGCTATAAGCGGCGACCATTTTTTCAAAGTGGTAGATAATAACGGCAATACGCGATTTACAAAAGATGGTACCTTTAAAATTGCTACTACAGAAGAAGGTGCACAGCTTGTAACATCAGATGGTTACTTTGTTCAAGGGATAGATGGCAATGTCGTACTTGGAGAAAATGTATCGGAAATCAGTATTGATAGTGAAGGCTTCATTCAAGTTAAGAGAGATGGCATACAAGATTATGAAGCGATTGGTCAACTTTCCTTAAGCAAGTTCGTCAATCCAGCGGGACTTGAGGCAGTTGGTAAGAACTTGTTTAAAGAAACTGCCGCGTCTGGTGTGGCTATAGAGGGCATACAAGAAGGCGATCAAACAGAAGTCATGCAAGGGTTTATTGAAAACAGCAACGTTCAAATCGTCGATGAAATGATCAATCTCATTACGGCGCAGCGCGCCTATGAAATCAACTCAAAATCGATTCAAACAGCAGATGCGATGCTTGAAATAGCGAACAACTTGAAACGTTAAATCGTCTCATTGATTAGGAGGCATTATGAAAATAGATAATTCTGTTATAAGTGGTGCTTATAAAACGGCGGTTACTCAAGAAAAAACGGCAATGGAAGCGGATGGCTTTAAAGACATGCTAGAGAAAGCGGCTGAAGGCAATGATTTGACTAAGCTTAAAGAGGCGAGTCAAGAATTTGAAGCATTCTTTATCAATACGTTGTTTAAAGAAATGAGAAAGACCATTCAAGAAAGTGGACTCACTGAAAAATCTCAAGCCACGACAACCTTTGAAGACATGCTCGACGAAGAGATGTCTAAGACAATCAGTAAGACCGGTGGACTTGGGCTTGCGGACATGATTTACAACAACATGGTAAAAGTATATGCAAACAATGCAGAAGTGGATTCTGAAAGCAAGTCAGATGAAAACGAACCAATATCAATAGACATTAAAGGTTGATAACCGATATTATATGTATTTAGCAAGACCGAATGAATCTAATTCGGTCTTTATTTTGTTAGTCGACGTTGAATCTTGGTATAAATATATGGAATTGTTATATTCTTTTGAGTCATATCACTAAATTGGAGGAAGCACAAATGAGAGGAATCGCACTGGAAGGTGGCGGGGCAAAGGGCTCTTATCACGTGGGTGCTTTAAAGGCTCTTAAGGAGCTGGGAATAGATTTTCAAGTGATAACAGGGACATCGATTGGCGCTGTCAACGGATCGATCATCGCTTCAGGAAACTTGGAATTATTGGAACAGCTCTGGTTGTCAATTAGCGTCACAGATATGATCAAGGTCGATGAAAAGTTGTTCAATAGCATCATGAATTTCGATTTTAAATTGGATCAAGGTAAATTGAGAGACTTTATAGCGGAGACTTTTAAACAAGGTGGTCTAGATATAACACCGTTCAAGACAAAACTCAAAGAGTTGGTGGATGAGGATGCTTTGAGACAATCGCCTATCGATTTTGGCCTGGTCTCACTTTCACTCAGTGATTTGAAACCAGTTGAATTGTTTTTAGACGCTATACCTGAAGGAAAAGTACACGATTATATTTTTGCTTCGTCAAATTTACCAGTCTTTAGTGATGAAAAATTTGATGACAAAAAAATGCTCGATGGTGCTTTTGTTGATAATCTACCCATTAAAATGCTATTAGATCGTGGCTGCGATGAAATTATCGCCATTAGATTGAACGCACCAGGAAGAATCAGACGTATCAAAAATAAAGATCAAGAAAAAGTCACCTACATTGTGCCTTCAGAAGATTTAGGAAAGGTCCTTGAAATCGATCCGGAGCGTGCAAAACAAAATATTAAAATGGGCTATTATGATACGTTAAAAGTCATGACCGGATTATATGGCTCAAAGTATTATATTTCTAATTTAATTGATGATACGATTATATTAAATAGACTCATCGAAATTTCTGAAGCATCACTACAGAGCATTGCACATATTCTAGGTGTGGGTAAGTCAACACACCGCGTCATCTTTGAAGATTTTCTTCCGCTGCTTGGAGACATGCTGAAAGTGGATAAATCCAGTTCATATAG
>CAYLNI010000004.1:8891-15667 GCA_964384705.1 uncultured Fusibacter sp. | reverse complement strand
ATATGGCAGAACTTGCGGAAATTGACCGTTTTGAAATAATGGACTATTCGACCTTTGTAAGGAAGGTAAATAGACACTATTTTTCTCAAATTGAAAGCTATAAAGGGATTCAAGATGATGTTGTGAAACGCATTATGACAGCCCTTCCAAACAAAAGTGCTCTGTTACTTCCGCACAAACTAAAAAAAGATCTTTTGACGCACATGTACTTTACGCTGATGCAAGGTCTTGAGGATACTGGAATTCCCAATTGAACTATGATAAAATTGTAAAAGTTAAAGGTTTGCCAGATGGCATGAAAGGAGAAATTTTGATGAACGCTCAATCGTATTACTCTGAATGGTTGAATAATCCTTATTTTGATGAAGCATTTAGAGCGGAACTTGAATCTCTAAAGGGAAAAACTGACGAAATAGAAGATCGATTTTATAAAGATTTGGAATTTGGAACTGCGGGGATGAGAGGCATAATCGGCGCGGGTAGAAATAGAATCAACAACTACATTGTAAGAAAGGCGACACAGGGGTTTGTCAATTTTTTAGTTGAGAGACAAGATGCGCTCAATCAGGCATCAGACAATAGCGTTGTGATTGCATACGACTCAAGAAGAATGTCTCATGAATTTGCGATTGAGACAGCGCGTGTATTTGCGGCCAATGGCATCGTAGCTTATGTATTTGATGATGTCAGGACAACACCTGAGTTGTCTTTTGCGGTAAGACATCTTGGGTGTATGGGCGGCGTCATGGTAACAGCTAGTCACAATCCACCAGAATATAACGGCTACAAAGTTTACGATGAAACTGGGTGTCAACTTGTTCCGCATCTTGCAGATGCGCTTGTTGAGCACGTCAATAATATCACTGACTTTTCAATGGTCAAAATCATAGGTAGAAAAGAAGCCGTTCAAGCGAAACTCATGAAACTGATTGGTGAAGAAGTCGATCTTCCCTATGTTGAAATGGTTAAAAAAGTCGCTATCAGACCTGAACTGCTAAAAAGTTCCATGCTAAAAGTTGTGTATACACCACTACATGGGACGGGCGGTCATACCATTTCAAGAGTACTAAAAGAAATGTCATTTTCTAATTTGATTCCCGTCGAGGAACAAATGGCACCTGATGGAGAATTTCCTACATGTAAACAACCGAATCCTGAATCCGTTGAGGCATTTGAAGTTGCCTTAAAAGTAGCTAATAAATTCGACGCAGATCTTCTTATTGCAACCGATCCAGATTGCGATCGAATTGGTTTGATGATCAAAGATGGCAATCGCTACAAAGCATTAAACGGAAATCAAATAGGCTCACTTTTTCTTGAGTATGTCTTATCATCAAAGCAAGGCTTAACTAAAAAACACTATGTCGTAAATACCATTGTCTCATCTGATCTTGCAAGCGCTCAGGCGGCGCATTATGGTGTATCGCTCAAACAAACGCTCACTGGATTTAAGTTTATTGGTGAACAGATCGAGCAAGATACAATTCACTTTGTAATGGGGTACGAAGAAAGCTATGGCTATTTGTTTGCACCACATGTTCGCGATAAAGATGCCGTTATGGGGACGCTTCTTGCTATTGAGATGGCAGAGTATTACAAGAGTATCGGACTCACAATGAACGACGTTCTTGAGAGCATTTATAAACGCCATGGTTATTTTATTGAAGAAACAGTTGCCAAGACTTTTGAAGGCAAAGAGGGCAACACGGTTATGATGGCAATATTGGAACGGTTCATCATTCGGAAGGTCTATTCAGCTATATTAAAAAAATTGATTACCTTCAAGACGAAACAGGCTTACCCGAATCTGATGTTCTAAAATTCTATCTCGATGAAAAATCTTGGATGGTTCTTAGACCATCAGGCACAGAACCGAAATTAAAAATATATTTCTCAATATGTGATAAAGAATTCGATCAGGCAAAAAATAAGCTAGAGTACTTTAAGACGTTGATGCTTGAAAAGGTCCTGACTTGATGAAGACAATAAAAGCGTCCAAACTAAAATTTGTATCGGCTCAGGCCACAAACACGCGGCTCATGGGCGTTGTCGGTGTCGTCGTACATTGGATAGATGAAGCTGAGCGAGAAATCGCTCAGATTTTTCATTTGGATTATGAAGTATACGGCATTGATGGCTTCTATCATTTGATGGGACAAGCGCTTAAAGAGCTAGACACATTGACTTTAGCTGTAACTGGAGGTCTCGGCGGTACCTTTGTCCCAATAGATTTTAGAGAGATGGTCTATCTATTGAAGTCAGCCTATGTGGTCGATCCTAACAGCGTAGAGACACACGTGGATTTTGAAGCGTTTCTCGAGACGTTTTTATCATGGCAAGATGATTTGTCACTTGAAGAGATCGTCGAACTGATGGAAAGAATGAATCCGCCAATTACGTCGGACATACAAGCCATCAATTATATGATTATGCGAATTGTTGGTGGTGATGTGATGTCTACCATCGCTCTATGGGCCGACCAATCTCAGATTAGGAAAACGGAATTCTTTGAAACACCTTTTACACTGATTAAAAACACGTGCCACTTAGTGGCAGATGTGCTAGATGATGCCAAGGTTTATCGCGCAGAGGCATTAATCGATTTTGAGCACAAGTATAAATTGTTGGTGTTCAAAATGAAAGTCAATGCGGTGACACATAAAATCATCAGTGTCGAACACGTTGAAGACCTCATGATCAGTAGTATTGAAGCGGCATTCAACCTAAATAAACCAGAGTTTATGATTGTCACGCAACTCAAGGATGCCTTTTTTGAAAGGCGATTTGCGGATAACAACCCGGAAATGATGAAACAGGAATACACACAAGGACAGCTTTACATCGAATTCAATCCAGACAATGCCCATGTGTCGGAGAATCCTTATTATCTCAATGGCGACATTTATGCGATGTATTTCTTCTCACGCGCTGGTCAACTGTTGATCGCCTCATTTTCAAAGGCAAACCTCGAACAGATTGACAGTATGCTGGTCAACAATCAAACGTATGCTGAAAGCCTTCAATTTGTATGTGAACTTAAAACGGATGATCCAATATTATATGCCTATATAAACAGTGAGTATCAGACGATATTTGAATTTTTGTCGCATTAAAAAACCCTTGGTACTGATAAGCACCAAGGGTTAGTTTTCGGATTTGGTATAGATTTGATGAATGCGTCCTATCTCATAGGACTTGTATCGGTCGAGTTCGCGATTAAGTCGTTCGATCTCGTTATCAATTTCTCGACACGCATATTCAGCTTGAAGGCCGCTTAAAGTCCGACGTTGTGATTTTAAGGATTCCAGTTCCAATGACAACCGCTGTATATAGTTCACGCGCATGTCCCCTTTCTAATGATGCTTCTACCCTATATATCGGCAGAATCTTTAATTATTATACCAGAAAATGCATCTAAATATTAATGAATTTTCATAAAGATAGTATTGTAATCTTGGATATGGTATGCTATTATAGTCAAGTAAATTTAATAGTAATCCTTATCAAGAGCGATGGAGGGAATAGGCCCTATGAAGTCCAGCAACCGGTTATGCACGGTGCTAAATCCTACGGGTAGTACGGATACCTGGAAGATGAGGTTGTAAGAATATACCCTCTTCTTGCGAAGAGGTTTTTTTTATGCCTAGGATCATCAATGCGAAAAAGGATTCAGCTGCATTTGCAGCACTAAATCAATGGAGGTGTTTTTAATGTCAAGAAAAAGACTATTTACTTCTGAGTCTGTAACTGAAGGTCACCCAGACAAGATCTGTGACCAAATCTCTGATTCAATTTTAGATGCGATCTTTACACAAGATCCAAATGCGCGTGTTGCATGCGAAACCTCTGTAACAACAGGGTTGGTGCTCATCGCTGGTGAAATCACGACTGACTGCTATGTTGACATTCAAGGTATTGTTAGACAAACAGTAAAAGAAATCGGCTATACAAGAGCAAAATACGGCTTCGACGGCGATACTTGCGGCGTACTCGTAGCAATCGACAAGCAATCTGACGATATCGCAATGGGCGTAGATCAAGCGCTTGAGAGCAAAGAAGGCACAATGGTCGACGAAGTTGAAGCAGTCGGCGCAGGTGACCAAGGTATCATGTTCGGTTTTGCATGTGATGAAACGCCTGAACTTATGCCACTTCCTATCTCGCTTGCACACAAACTCGCAAAAAAACTTTCTGATGTAAGAAAAGACGGTACTTTGTCTTACCTTAGACCAGATGGTAAAACACAAGTGACTGTAGAGTACGATGAAAATGGTAGACCATGTAGAATCGACACGGTATTGATCTCTACACAACACAGCTCAAAAGTTAAGAGAGAGCAAATTGAAGCGGACTTGATCGAATTTGTCATCAAGCCTATCATCCCTGCTGAACTCTTTATCGATACAAGAATCCTCGTTAACCCAACTGGCCGTTTTGTAATTGGCGGACCACAAGGCGATGCTGGACTTACTGGCCGTAAAATCATCGTAGACACATACGGTGGCTATTCTAGACACGGCGGCGGCGCTTTCTCGGGCAAAGACCCTACAAAAGTTGACCGTTCTGCAGCTTATGCGGCGAGATATGTTGCGAAAAACATAGTTGCTGCTGGCCTTGCTACAAAATGTGAACTTGAACTCGCATACGCTATCGGCGTTGCACATCCAGTTTCTATTTTAGTAGAAACGTTTGGCACGAACAAAGTGCCTGTGGATTTAATCGAAGACCTCGTTGAAAAACACTTCGACCTTCGTCCAGGCGCGATCATCAGAGACCTCGACCTCAGACGTCCAATCTACAGACAAACAGCAGCTTATGGACACTTTGGTAGAACAGATATCGATTTGCCATGGGAAAAAACAGATAAAGCTGAAATTTTACGCGCTGAAGCTTTTGGCAAGTAATCCAATACAAAAACGGAGATGCACATTGTGCGTCTTCTTTTTTTGTCTTTTTTTTGTCTCCTTTTGTCTTATATTGCCATGTATTTTACTGTAAAATTATGTTAAACTATGAACATCAGTTCGAAAAAACGAGGGACCGCTATGCCTGACAATCAAAATGTAAAAGTGACCTATGAAGGTGTCGTACAAGACATCATCTATTATAATGAAGAAAATGGATACGTCATAGCCGTCATGGACGTCATAGATGACCTTTTAAGCATCAAAGGATGTATTCCCTTTATCAGAGAAGGTGACCGCCTGCGCGTCGTAGGACGGATAGACATGCATGCCTTTTATGGCGAACAATTAAATGTAGATTATGTTGAGCATATAAAGCCTACGGATGTCGAAGATGTTTTCAAGTACTTGGCATCCGGCATCATAAAGGGTATAGGTGAAACGACAGCCCAGCTGATGGTTGAAGCCTTTGGCCGTGATGCGCTTGACATTTTACAGACAGATCCGGAAAAACTTCTGAACATCGCTGGCATTGGGCCTAAAAAACTCGAGCAAATCGTCATGTCCTACAAAGAACAATACGAGCTCAGGGATTTTATTATGTATTTTCAGAGCTTAAATATATCGATCAACCTCGCAATGCGCATATACAAGCGTTACGGCCATGAAGGGATAGCTATCATTGAAGGCAACCCTTATATATTGGCCGATGAACTGGTTGGCGTCGGCTTCAAGCAAGCGGACCAAATCGCCATGAAGATGGGCGTTGATTTTCATTCGCCATTTCGCATCGCCTCAGGCATCAACTTTATACTGAATCGAGAAGCGTCACATGGTCATACTTATTGCGAGCAAAATCATCTGGTATTGAGAACCACACAAGAGCTTTCCGTCAAAGCGGATGATGTCGTCATGCAGATTAGCAGCATGGCGGTTGCTGGAAACTTGCATGTGGAAAAGATCATAGATGACAAAACAGGCGATGAGAAAGTAATCGTCTATCTGCCAAGCCTTTTTTACGCGGAACAACATGTTGCAAATAAAATTTATCAATTGATGGTCAATGCCATCGAATCAAAATATCTTGATACTGTTGGTTTCATTAAAGAGTTTGAAGAAACGAGAGGCATTTTGCTGGCGGAGAGGCAAAAAGAAGCCGTGGATGCGTCCTTACACAGTGGCGTTTTCGTGATTACGGGTGGTCCAGGAACAGGTAAAACGACGATTATCAACGCGATTATTGGGGCGTATGAGTCATTGAATAAAAAAGTCGTTTTGGCTGCGCCAACTGGTAGAGCGGCAAAACGTATGACGGAAACGACACAGCGCGAATCCAAGACGATACACAGACTCCTTGAATTTCAAGGGGAGAGCAATTTTCAAAAGAATGCGGATAACCCACTCAAGACAGACGTGTTGATCATCGATGAAATCTCCATGGTGGATATCGTACTCATGTACAGACTGCTCGATGCTGTGGAGCTCGGTACGCACCTCATTCTTGTCGGCGACTCAGATCAGTTACCTTCTGTAGGACCCGGAAGCGTTCTAAAAGATCTCTTAGAAAGTGATTGGGTCGATTCGTGTAGACTCACTGAGATCTATCGTCAAAGTGAAGCGTCCTTGATAGCTGTGAATGCACATATGATCAACAAGGGCGAAATGCCCATGCTCAATAAAGCGGACAAGGATTTTTTCTTCATTTCCAAGGGACGTGCAGATGATATCTTAAATGAGATCAAAAATTTGGTTATGGAACGCCTTCCAAACTATTACAACTTAAATCCAATGGAAGATATACAGGTGTTGTCCCCAGTGAAAGGGTCTGGGGTCGGTGTTGAAGCGCTCAATGACATGCTTCAGAATGTCGTT
>CAYLNI010000004.1:8613-8871 GCA_964384705.1 uncultured Fusibacter sp. | reverse complement strand
AAAGTCTTCGGTAAAAAACGCTTTAGAGAAGGCGACAAGGTCATGCAGATTAAAAATAACTACAACCTCGAATGGACGACGAAATATGCTGAAGAGGGTAAAGGCGTTTTCAATGGCGATATCGGTTACATCACAGAAATTGACGAAATTGAGCGAACAGTAACGATTCTGTATGATCAAGAGCGAGAAGTCATCTACGATTTTCCAACCGTTGATGAACTTGTTTTGGCTTACGCGATTACGGTTCATAAAAGCCAA
>CAYLNI010000004.1:0-8554 GCA_964384705.1 uncultured Fusibacter sp. | reverse complement strand
TCATGAGTCGTAATATATTATATACCGCAATCACAAGGGCTAGGGAGCTTCTAGTGCTCGTTGGAGAGAAGCGGGCACTTTCTGAGATGATCAAACGCACGCAAGAGGCGAAACGGAATTCAGGCTTAAAAACGAGATTGCTTTATTACAAGGAACTATTTGGTGGTGACTGATGCATAATAGGACAAAACTGATAACGGCTCTTTTGGATTTTTTTATGCCTGAGCATTTGACCTGTAATTTTTGCGAAGCGGAATTGCCACCTAAGTCAGAGAAACCTATATGCGAAACGTGCCTTACACATATGGTGATGATTGAGGGGCATCTTTGTGAAAAGTGCGGTCGACCGATTGATGTCACATATGCACAACATGCTGATTACTTTTTTAGATGCAAAGAGTGCCAAGAAAATTTCGTGTTTTTCCATAGACATAGAGCGTTTACCCACTATGATGAAGGTGTTAAGACGGGCTTAATGGGTCTGAAGTATAAAAGACAAATTTACCAAGCTGTATACTTTGGCGAGTGTTTAGCAAAAATGGTGACGATCGATGCGACGCTGAGTGATTTTGACTATGTAGTGCCCGTGCCAGTTCATTTTCTAAGGCGCATAAACCGTGGCTACAACCAAGCGGAAGCCATAGCGGAACATATGTGTAAATTTCTCGAAATCGAGCCACCCAGAGATCTTTTAGTGCGTAAACGCGTCACAAAAAAACTTAAAAATCTTGATAAAGAATCTAGGAAATTGATGCTTGAGAATGCTATAATAGTGGATAAGAATGCCGCCCCCTTATTAAAAAACAAACGGGTTCTGCTCGTCGATGATATTTACACGACGGGAACGACTCTGAATGCATGTGCGCGCGCGTTATATGAAGCGGGCTGTGAGCGGATATGCTGCATCACGGTAACCAGGGGAAAATAATCAGGAGGTTGCAAATGGCAGAGAATAACACAAATGAACTCAGAAATTGTAAAAAATGCAATCGATTGTTCTCTTCTGTGGAAGGTTCAATACTTTGTTCGAGATGTAATGTCAACGTCGATGATGGATTCATTCGAGTTCGAGAGTATATATACGATAACCCAGCATCCAGCATAAAAGATGTTAGTAAGGGTACAAGTGTTTCGTCCGATATCATCTTAAAATGGATCAGAGACGGTAGAATCGTACTTGCAGAAAACTCAAGTATATCTTTTTGTCAACGTTGTGGTTCACCAATGGACGGTGGTCGTTTTTGTGGGAAATGCGTTAAAGAATTAGCAGATGGATTGAAAGACGGCATTGGTTCGAATGACACCAGACCGAAAGCAGGTATGCATATCAAAGAAATAGATAGAAAAAAATAAAATTAAGACTAAACTAACCCTCATATGTGCCGATATACCTAGTATAGAAATCGGCAGTATGGGGGTGTTTTTATTATGAAAATCACAAATCAGATGAATGTTCAAAATGTACTTAAAACATATGGCAAGAATGTAAAGCAAGCTGAAGTACTTGAAAAAGTAGGCATGGTCAGCGATAAAGTTGAAATTTCTAGCATGGCAAGAGATATCCAAATCGCTAGAAAGGCGCTTTCAGACGTACCAGAAGTTAGAACTGAAAAATTGGATGAAATCAAGCAGCTCATGGCTTCAGGAAACTATAAGCCCTCTGCAGAAGACATCGTAGACAAATTATTTTCCGGAATAGAATCGAAAAAAATTTAACTGCCGATTTCTTATCCCCCAACTATTACCGGACTTAGTGTCCGGTTATTAATTTATTAAGAATATGCGCACTTGATGTGCGATTGTTGTGACAAAATATAGAGGAGTGACCTTCATGACGAAAAGTGTTGAACAATTGGTTCAGACATTAGATAAAGAAGCAGAAATTTATCGTGAATTGTTGGATTTATCAAGTCAGAAAAGAGAAGCAATCAAAAATCAAAATATCGACCAACTCGAAAAGATGGTCAATCTTGAACAAGGATTGGTCGTATCGCTCTTCAAACTTGAAGAGTTAAGAGAAAAAGTGGTCGATAAAATCATGCGCGAAGAAAAAATCGAATTTGTCGAAAATGTCACGCAGTTGGCTCAAATGCTGAATGATGAAGATCGCAACAAAGTCATTGATTCGAAAAACAGATTATTGGTTCTTGTTAAAAATGTCAGCGATGAATCAAGGTTCAACAACAAAATGTTGGAAGATAAACTTGAACTTATCAACTTCAACATCAACTTGTTGGCACAAACGGGTGCGGACAGTGGGCGATATGATAAAAAAGCAGTCGATGAAGATGGCGAGCGCAAGAATCTGTTTGATGCGCGCGTTTAATCAAAGTGCTTAAATATTTAGAATATGAAGGAGTGATACCATGTCGGGAGGGTTTTTAGGACTCAATACAGCACTTTCAGGGCTTTTTGCTAATCAGAGATCACTTGGCATCGTGTCTCATAATATAGCAAATGCCAATACGGAAGGTTATTCAAGACAAGTAATGAACACAAAAGCTTATGATCCACAGAAGCTTCCAGGTGGTCTTGGAACATTAGGTGTTGGTGTTGATATTACTGCTGTCAAACAAATTAGAGATAATTATTTAGATTTCAAATATAGAGTGGAGACAAGTGTACAAGGAGAGTGGGATGCACGTGCTAGTGTCCTTGAAGAACTTGAAGGTATCTTTAATGAACCATCGGATTCTTCCATAGCAGAGCTACTCGATCAGTACTATGAATCGCTACAAAGTCTTCAAAAAAATCCTGAGAACCTTACAGCAAGAACGCTTGTTAGACAAAATACCATTGCGCTTTCTGAAGGCACTCAGCGTATATCAAATATGTTAAAAGATCTTCAGGCCGACTTGAACTTCCAGTTCAAATCCGCTGTAGGTGAAGTCAATTCTTTGGCAGACCAGATAGCAAAGCTAAATGAAACAATCTATAAATCAGAACTTGAAGGCGGCATCGCAAATGACGTTAGAGACCAAAGAAATGTCTTGGTCGATCAACTATCGAAACTTGTAAACGTCGATTATTATGAAGATGAACAAAATCGGTTTTACGTACTTGTTGGTGGCCAGCAGCTCGTAGCCCACTATCGAAGTGATAATCTCGAACTCGTTGCTAGAGCTGTAAAAGTCAACGAAGACGACGATGAAGAGATCATGGATGTTCAGTGGGGCAATGGCAACAAACTCAACATCACATCGGGTAAGTTACTTGGCCTTCGTGACGTAAGAGACAATATGTTCGGTGATAAAAAGGGTATCCCATATTACATCGACAAACTCAACAATTTTATTGATACGTTCACCAATACGTTCAACGGCATACACGAAAAAGGATATGGCTTAGATGGTAGCACAGGAAACTACATGTTTACCATAGATAACATGTCAACCGCCGAGTATAAAACGCATTTGCTTACAAAAGGTCTCGATGGCTTAGCAGCTGCTGAGGTTACTGCATCTGTTTTAAATGGCGTCTCAGCACTTCCTGCTGATGAACAACAAGATAAGATCAATGAAAATATACAAAAATTAATCGCTAATAACCCAAGTTTTAAAAATAAAACCGTTCGTATGATCGATGGAAAATATTACGTTGTCGATCGAATGAAAGCTTCAGAAGTGACAATAGCTAGAGACTTAGAGGATCTGAACAAATTTGCGGCAGCAGTACGATTAGAAGACGTTCCTGGTGATGGCTCAAATGTCCTTAAAATGATTGAGACAAGGCACAACGTAAAACTCTATGAATGGGGTGCACCAGAGGATTTCATCAAGTCCTTGGTTTCCAACCTAGGTGTCGATGCAGCAGAAGCGAATCGCGTCTCACAGAATCAGGGTATACTTGTTAAAGATTACAGTTCGGCGCGTGATTCAATCATGGGCGTTTCTCTTGATGAAGAGATGGCCAATATGATTAAGTTTCAAACCGCTTACAACGCCAATGCAAGAATGGTCAATATTTTTGACGAAATGCTAGATTTAGTCGTTAACAGACTTGGAACAGGCGGCAGATAGGAGTTGATTAGATGAGAGTAACCAATTCAATGCTTGTCAAAGACATGCTATGGAATTCAAACAATAACTTAGTTCAAATGGCGAAACGCCAAAATGAAATGTCAACGGGCAAAGTGATCACGCGTCCATCGGATGATCCGGTTGGCATTACTCAAGTCTTAAAGTACAAAACAGATATTCGTGAATCACAACAGTATTCCAAAAACATCACAGATGCCTTAGGATGGTTGGAAGTTTCAGAGAGTTCCGTCACCAATATCAAGGATATTTTGCAGCGCGTTCGCGAACTTACTGTTCAAGCTGCCAACGGCACAAATACAGCAGAAGATACCCAAAAAATCATGACTGAAGTTGAAGAAATGACAAAAGAAATTATTGTCGCTGGTAATGCAACAAGTGCAGGTCGCTATTTATTTACCGGACTTGAAACGAACAAAAAGCTTTTCAATGCAGATGGCACATTCAACATCGATATGACCACTGAAAGACGCGATTTAAAACACGTCATGGGTTACGAAGTCTCAGTTGGTGAAACAATGCCTATCGGTGTCCATTCAACAGATCTATTTGGTGCCGTTAGTAGCAATAGTTTTCTTGACGGCGTTTTGACACGAAATAAAGTCGATACCAACAAAGCCACACAATCATTTTTGAGTGCAGGTGTTGATTTAACGCATGATTTTACAGGTGACGTTTTAGATATCGAAGTTGGGGGTATAACTTTTAACGTCGATGAAGCCCTACTCGTCAATACACCGATGAACCCACTTACAAAACAGCGTTTTGTGGATGTTTTAAAGGCAGCTACAGATGGCACGACGAATTTATCCGAAGTTGCAGATATCTATTTTGATCTAAACGACAAGCTCGTCGTGCAGGCAAAAAATTATGGCGCAGCAACCGTGATTGATGATTTGGCATTTTCTGCTTCAGCGGGCATTACAGGTGGCGTTGTAACAGCAGGGACAAATGGCACAACGGCTACAATTACAGGAACCGGTATTTTGACTGATGCAGATGTGTTGGCTGATACAGGAAAACATACAATTATCCTTCAACTCGATAACATTCGAAAAAGTATCGAAGTCGACTTTTCTGGACTAAACACAGTTGCCGATTTGCAGACGGCATTACAAGGACAAATCAACGCTAGTTTTCCTCCTGCTGGTACGATTACTGCTTCTGCAGTAAATGGAGGTACACTCAATTTCACAATAAACGGTATCAATGATGGTGAAGCACATTCACTTTCTATGGATTACGTTGTATCACAAAAAAGTGAAATGATCAGTGATCTTCAAGATCTGATAGGCGCCCTAAACACTAAGGACGATGCCGTCATACAAACATCACTCTCAAAACTCGATATTCATTTAGACAAAGTACTAACTGTCATGGGTGAACTGGGTGGTAAGACAAACCGAATTGAGTTTATCCTATCACGTGTCGAAGAAAATGAAATTACTTTCACCAGTTTATTAAGTAAAGTACAAGACGTAGACATGGCTGAAGCAATCATGTATTTTAAAAATCTTGAAAATATCTACAGAGCATCGCTATCTGTTGGCTCAAAAGTTATCCAACCAAGTTTGGTGGATTTTATTAACTAAGGACATTTTCATTAAACAATTTCCTCAACTATGATGGAGGCGGTCATATGCCTATTCAAATAAGTACGCAACCATCTATTATAGGATGGGATGTTCAAAAGGCAAAAGTTGAACAAAGTGGCAATGCACCAAAGTTGCTTCAGATTGATAGCAGTGCTCCTGTCTTGGACATTCAGACGATAAAACCTGAGTTGATAATTGATCAAACCGAATCGTTTGCCGATGCAGGTCGTAAGAACTTGCGCGCTTTTATGAATGATTCAGTTGCATATGGTCGACAAGTCGTTTCAGAAGGTGTCGTTAGGATTGTCGATCAGGGCAATACTTTGAAAGACATCCATTCTGGTGGTGATCCTATACCAGATCTTGCAATTTACAACGCCTATGAAATGTTTGAAGTATCGTTCAACTATGGCGCAATACCACAGTCGCGTCCTAACATTAACATCAATAAAGGTCAGGTCAATATCAATGTAACAAGGGGCACTGTTGAAAATTCAACAGTAAACCAAAAGGTACAAATGAGCTATTCCGACTGGAAAATAGACTATTATATGAAGCAATATTCGAGCATAAATTTTAGATATGAAGAACCAAAATTTAAATTTAGTGTGTAGGAGGATAGCAAAATGAAATTATTCACCAAACATTTAGGCGAAATTGAGTACGATCAATCAAACATTATCACCTTTGGTGATGGTCTTCCTGGTTTTATTGAGGAAAAAGCATTTATTATCGTATTGTCAGGTGACGATTCTTTCCCATTCCATCATTTACAGTCGATTACGAATCCCGATATTGCATTTATCATAACGAACCCATTTTTATTTGTGGCTGACTATGATTTTGTCGTACCCGAAGAAGTTGTTTCCAAATTGGGCATTGAAGATTTAACGGATGTCTCTATTTACACGATAACGACGATTCCGGATGAAGTTGAGAACACTACAATCAATTGTGTTGCGCCAATAGTGGTTAACAATACATTAAATATGGCAATGCAAGTCATCTTACAAGACAGAACAGATATCAAACAATTAATTTTTACTCAAGTCAAATCTCAAGGAGTTGAGTGATGTTAATTTTAACCCGAAAAAAAGACGAAAGCATCATCATCGATGGCAACATTGAGATTCAAATTATTGGCATAGAAGAAGGCAAAGTCAAAATCGGCATTAACGCTCCCAAGAATATCGAAGTCTACAGAAGTGAAGTCGTAGATAAAATTAAAGCCAACAATAAAGAGGCTTTAGACACAGTGGATGCGTTTGATAAATTGTCAAAAAAACTTAAGAAGTAGTTAAAGTTTTTATTGAAGGTGCCGATATCTTAGTTAGATGACCTGCTTTCGGATGACGGCCGGCATCCGAAAGTGATCATAAATTATTCAGAATGGATTCTGATTATTTTGTTCAAGGAGGAAGAATATGAGAATTAACAACAACTTAATGGCAATGAACACGCACAGACAGCTGGGCATCAACACGTCAGAAGGCGCTAAATCAATTGAAAAATTGTCTTCTGGATCAAGAATCAACAGAGCTGGCGACGATGCAGCAGGTCTTGCAATCTCAGAAAAAATGAGAGGCCAGATTCGCGGTTTGTCACAAGCTTCAAGAAATGCGCAAGATGGTATTTCGTTGATTCAAACAGCTGAAGGTGCACTCAATGAATCACAAGCGATTCTTCAACGTATGAGAGAGTTGGCAGTTCAATCTGCAAATGATACAAACGTTGGTGCTGATCGTAGTGCGATTCAAGAAGAAGTAAATGCACTTGCCAAAGAAATCAACAGAATTGCTTCAAGCACAGAGTTCAATACACAGGCTTTATTAGATGGTACGATGAACAGTGCACAGATTCAAATTGGTGCAAACGCAGGCCAAAATATCACTGTTTCAATTGGCAACATGAAGGCAAGTGCGCTTTCACTTGGTCAAGTATCTGCAAATTCTTTAATCATTTCTATTACGACACAAGGCAATGCAAATACTGCGATTACTACAGTGAATACGGCACTTACTACTGTTTCAACTGAAAGAGCGAAACTCGGTGCGGTTCAAAACAGACTAGAGCATACGATTAAAAACTTAGATACTGGTGCAGAGAACTTACAAGCATCTGAATCACGTATCAGAGACGTTGATATGGCTAAAGAAATGATGAACTTCACAAAACAAAACATTTTACAACAAGCTGCTCAAGCGATGCTTGCTCAAGCTAACCAAGCGCCTCAAGGCGTATTACAACTATTAAGATAATAGGCAAGGAAGCCTAATTATAACTTCAAGGAGGATATATTATGAGAATCAATAATAACTTAATGGCGATGAACACGCACAGACAACTCGGCATCAACACTTCAGAAGGCGCAAAATCAATTGAGAAATTATCATCAGGCTCTAGAATCAACAGAGCTGGCGACGATGCAGCAGGTCTTGCAATCTCTGAAAAAATGAGAGGCCAGATCCGTGGTTTGTCACAAGCTTCAAGAAATGCACAAGATGGTATTTCTATGATCCAAACAGCTGAAGGTGCATTAAATGAATCTCAAGCGATTCTTCAACGTATGAGAGAGCTTTCTGTTCAAGCTGCAAACGATACAAACGTTTTAGCTGACCGTACTGCCATCAAAGAAGAAGTTGTCGCACTTTCAAAAGAAGTTGAGAGAATTGCAACAAGTACTGAATTCAACACACAAGCATTATTGAATGGTACTATGAACAGTGCTCAAATCCAAATTGGTGCGAACGCTGGACAAAACATTACGGTTGCTATTGGAAACATGAGAGCTACTGCGCTTGGCGTTGGTACTGCTGCTGTAGCAGCAATTACTTCACAAGCGGGAGCAAACACACTTATTACAACAGTAAACACAGCATTAACAACTGTATCAACTGAAAGAGCTAAACTTGGTGCGGTTCA
>CAYLNI010000003.1:51496-61418 GCA_964384705.1 uncultured Fusibacter sp. | reverse complement strand
AACCGCCCCGAACAGGTGGAAGTCGTCCTCACGGGTAGATATGCCCCCGATGCACTCATCGAACGCGCTGACCTCGTTACAGAAATGAAAGAGATCAAGCACTATTACGGTCAAGGGGTCTTGTCGCGTAAAGGGATTGATTGTTAGATACAAGCCTTTCCGAAAAATTGATAGATTCAAATTAATTCTAGAAAAAAACACGAAAAATGACGATTAAGTCAGTTTTCGTGTTTTTTTGTTGTTATTAGCCATATAGTCCTAAAAATTGAAATGTTCCTCAGATATTTAACTTAATGCATCTGATATTTAGCCAATAATCAAGCATTTATTGTTTCAATAGGTCGTTAAGAACGTTCATAATTTGCTCATATTGAATATTTTGAGCATAATAAAATTTCTTTTGATATTTTAACCACTGTTCTCTTAAAGCATCACTTTCCGCTATCCGAAGTAGAATCGGTTCATAGTCCAAAATTTGATTAAGACTGCCACGGTGTAGTGAGGTTGCATTCAATGCTTTTTTGAATAGAGTTTTATTTATTACTTGGGTAGTAACTAGAATATAGACATCATAATAGTCTCTTGGTCTTGTACTAAAAGTATTCCGACTAAGAATTGTTTCAATTTTCTCAGCCATGACGGTTTCTACATTATAACCCCAGAGTTTAATACGAATGTTATCATCGAATATACCAGTAAATTCATAAGGTACTGCATCTGGTGTCATTACATCACCGGTTGATACATCTATCGAAAGTGGTGTTTCAATTGTATCAAAAAAAGCATTCATTCTAACACAATATCCCCCATAAAGATCATCTTTACGAATCGGTGTCACAGATATCAAATCAAATGTAACCTCGTCATTTAAAGTTATTTCACAGATTGATCTTAAAGCATCTAGTACTTTATCTATTGTTAAAGGTATTCCGCGTAAAGTCGTGTCCAAGTCCATTGTTGCTCTTGTATCAAGACCAACGATCCCTGCAATCAACATACCACCTTTTATAACAAATTTGTCTTGATACTCAGAATATGATAGTCGCTCTAAGAATCTTTCAAACATATAATTCTGAAGTACGACTTGAGCTGCTATTTTGTTGTCTTTTGCATAATGGTTTATGCGCGCCTTTAAGCTCATTGACTTTGAACTCATAAAAGCACCTCCATGTATTTTTTGAGTTCTTTACCTACTTTAAGCTGTTCAGAATATATAGCTAACAAATTTAAATTTTTATTACTTGAAGAAGCATAGTTTTTTATCGCACTAATCACCATTTCTTCATCACAACGATTTCGACTTCTTAAAAAATCACAAACTGTTCGCTCCATGTTGTAACTTTTTACCATGTTTCCAAAAGTGGTTTTGATTTGAACGATTCCTAATTCAAATAACTCAGGCGTTATATAAAAGCAATTACATTCATCTTTAATATCTTTTGAAACTGAAGAATCACTTGGCAATGTTATTGAATGTCGAAATGGTGTGCGATCTGACAAACCATGTAAAAAAAGTGCAGACTCATGTGAAAAAACAATTTTACTTGAACGTAGCATCAATAGATACATATCATCAACAATTGTATTTGGCAACGTATATATACCTTGACTGATTTTTTCAAGTAGTCCATTTTTTACATAGTTTGAAATCAATGTCTTCGAGAACCCTAATTGGAGAATCTGGTTTGTTGTAATTATTTGATTGTTGGTTTCAATTTCCTTACCAATTTTAGAATTAAGTTTCAATTAAATCACCCTCTAAAGTTTACTTTTATATCGTTATCTTACTCCGTATCGATACTAAAGTCAACTTTTGTGTTTTAAAAGTACTTTGGAGCCATTTTTTACGTTCGATGTTCCGACAAATAAGTAGTTTCGGCATACGCCCTGTGGAATTTTTTCATTTGTTCTTAATAATCATAATTTCATCATTTTGTATGCCAACCAAATCAAAGCTTTCATAGGTTTTATATCTAACTGCCCCGTCTTGATCAAAAACCATCATCTTATATGCAGAGTTAGTATTTTTGTCGAATAACGCAATGAGATAATTATCTTTCTGTTCCAATTTTACCAATTTCCCGCCCTGATTTATAACACCCGAAATGCCTGCGACACGTAGCAAGTCATCTACAGCTAACGAATAGAAGACATTTTCATTCATAATCTGATAGAAATCAACTGGTTCGTCAATCAAGACTTCAGCTTTACCACCGGTCAATGGCCCACGACAAAGCCTTCTGTTACCATCTTGAAAATAGAGCATATCCTCCACAATTTTAAAGCTTTCTGCTTCTTCGCTGCAGAGTCTTGATGTTACATTTGTTTCGACATTTATTTTGTAAATTCCTGTCTTTCCAGCTGCCACATCATCCGGTAGACCTTCATATCCAAGAACGTAGATATTTCCCTCAATTAGATATAAGTCATCACTTCGCTGAGCAGATGTTTGCGACGATACATGTTTAATAAACAGACCATACGTAAAATCTGGATTTCCAATTTTGACAAATTCTCTTTCAGAATTCTTTTTTATCTGAAGATTGTTATTTGATGGCGGAAACCATTGTTCCACACGAACCGTATAATCATCATAAATTTTTAAACTTGAATATCCATTGTCCACTTCAAGTGCTGTTGCATCATTGTTAAGCATGATTAAATGATCCGAGCCCATGGTCGCACCACCGGTGTGGTATTTTAAGAACGCTTGGTTGCCATCTGCATAAAGTGACGCATAAGCATAGGCATCTTGACTATCACTCAATGGCAGCTGATAAACGAATATAATATTTTGAGGATTAGATATTGGCGCTTGATATATTTTACCAGCTACACCTTCAAAATAATAATAATCACCAGCCATAGCAAATGCGCCTTTTTCACCCATTTCACGTTGGACAATCGGCAAGATTACCTCTTTGACAGATATATTGCCCCCGCTAGTGCTGATCTCTAAACCTTGATCGGTATCAAATGCATATTGCCAACCAAACTCATTAACAGCATATCTCCAAGTTAAAGGAAAATACGTAATATTTCTAAACAAAAGCAATGGATAGGATTCAAGCTTATTGTCAATTAGTTGGCCATTAACTTTAATCTTAAAAGGGGCAATCTGAGCACTGTATGCACGACTGTTTTTGTTAGTCGATGGGTATTTGTGATAGTCCCAATTCCCACCTGTTTTCACAATTTCAAGCCCAGTAGTGTTATCCCATAAGCTTTCCAGCCCCATGAAACGGCTATCGTAGTATGTCATCGGGAAATATGTAATATCCTTATATACAATAAGTGGATACTGATTGTAAACGTTATCTATTGTAACGTCATTCAAACGCACTTCAAATGTTGGGATTGTCACACTAACCGCGGTAGCTGCTTCCGAACTTGGCGTAGACAATAGTATCAAACTTAACAGTACAAAAACCATTGATAAACTTATTGTTTTTATTCTCATTCTAGTCCCCCCTGTTTGTTTGTAGCACTACATTTTACGGTTGAATTAATGGTTAATAATTTTACAATTAATTACTTTCAACTTCTTGTTCATCGGTTGATTTATAGGTGCGAAACGAAAATAAGCCGACGAGTAAAATAATAATGACCATTGAACCAATTATGTATGTTCTTTTATTACGCATTGAATCCTCCTTATTTGAATACAAACCTTGTTTTCCCATATTATTTACAGTATATCACCATTATAAATTAATATGATAGGCTAATAGTATTAAAATTGTATGTTATTTACATATCTGATTGTATAATTAAAGGATAAGATTGCTCACTCTAAGGAGATCAAATATGGTAAAAAAAAATAATGTAATTATCTTTTCCATACTCTTGTTATTCCTATTTACATATTTTTTTGGTGATAAGATTTATTATAATTATATCGCATATAAAAATGACATCACTTTTTCTAAAATACATCATGGTCCTTATTATTGGATCATCGAAGGTGTCGACGATGAGAATAATATTCAGTATGTTGCCAAACTCCGTCGTCAAAAACCTTACTATAAATTTCCACAATCTTTAGGACTCACTAAAAATGAAGCGATAAAAATCGCAGAAGCAAACGGCTACATCCTTGATGAAGACTATCAGATGCTTCAAATCAGCACTAGAAAATCCGGAAGAATTCAGGATATGGAATCTATTAAAAAAAACTTGGTTTGGCATTTTTACTATGATCAACCAAATTGGCTATTTATAGAAATTGATTTTGAAGATGGCGAGATTTTTGATATTGGTAAGTAGATAAGTTGTTTGCATAAAATTGGCATTGTGTATTTTTATCCGTAAAGTGAAATAAAAAACAGCCGCTTCGTCTTAAACGACAAAGCGGCTGAACTTTTATATCTGTATTCTATTTATCCTTATTGCTTTAAGCCCTAGGCTTCATAAGTGGGAACATGACGCATTCTCTAATTGGTCTGTCCATCATGACAGAGAAGAATCTCTCAGACACACCGAAGCCAAATGCAGGTGGCATGCCATAACGGAGTGCTTCCACGAATGTTTCATCGTGTTCATGTGCCTCTTCGTCGCCAGCTTCGCCCATCGTGCGTTGCTCTTTGAAACGCTCTTCAAGGTCGAGTGGATTGTTGAGCTCTGTGTAGCCGTTACCCATTTCTGAACCAGCGAGGATGATTTGCATTTGAGCCACTTTTCTCTCGTCTTCTTTGAGTCTTCTAGGAAGTGGATTGAGCTGAACAGGTTGACCCACGAGGAATCCAGGACCAGAAAGGTCTTTTCTCACGACTTTCCAAAGCACGTCGACCAGTCTCCAGTAGCCTGATTTTGGATCGTATTCAACGCCTTTTTCGTTCAATTTTGCGATGATTTCTTCTTTAGTCGTATTGAAAATGTTAATGCCCATTTTCTCTTCAATCACGGTTTCAAAGTCATAGATTTCCCATTCAGAATCCATATCGATTTCAAAGCCACGAGTCGTAAATTTTGAAGTGCCCATGACTGCTTTCGTCACGCGGCGGTACATTTCCTTACAGAAATCCATACCCATTTTGAAATCTGCATAGGCCCAGTAAAACTCCATTTGCGTATAGTCTTGAAGATGCTCAGGGCTCATGCCTTCATTTCTAAACTGTCTACCGATTTCAAACGTTCTTTCAAAGCCCGCTACGAGCAGTTTTTTCTGCCAAAGCTCACCCATAGAGATTCTTAAAAAGACATCGATATCAAGTGCATTGTGGTGCGTTGCAAATGGTGTCGCCGCAGCGCCGCCTGAAGAAGTCTCAAGGATTGGCGTTTCCACCTCTAAGAAGTTGTTTTCTATAAGGTAATTACGTATCGTACTCCAGAATTTTTGCTTTTTCATGAAGATGTCTTTCACATCGCGGTTCATGATGATGTCAAGATATCTCTTGCGGAATTTTTCGTCCTCGTCTGTAATACCGTGGAATTTTTCTGGAAGTTGTTTCAATGCTTTCGTCAAATGGATGTATTCTTTTGCCTTGACGCTGATTTCACCAGTGTTCGTTCTGAAAACATTGCCTCTGATGCCGACGATATCGCCGATATCGCACATATCAAACACGCTGTAGTCAAGCTCTGATAAAACGTCTTGTCTCAAATAAATCTGAATTTGACCATCGTTGTCCTGAATATGCATAAAGCCCGCTTTGCCTTTGCTTCTCTTAGTCATGATTCTACCTGCAACGGCAACCTGGATTTCATTTTCATCCAAATACTCTTTTGTCGTATCCATATACGTCGTCTTGAGTGCTTCCGAATGATGCGTCACATCGAATTTGCCACCGAACGGATCAATTCCCAAATTTTCCAAATCCTTAAGTTTATCCACTCGGATCTGCTCTTGTTCACTTAATTTTTTTACATAAACTTGTTCACTCATTCTTTTCATCGCATGACCGCGTCATGCTGCCTCCTTATGACATTATTTCAATAAAAAAAGCCCCTTACATTTACTGTAAGGAGCGTATTCACGCGGTACCATCCTAATTTATAACTTATGACGGGATAACGGTCGTTAACCGGCTTTTACGCAACTCATGAGTCTTTATCCATATCCACACCTGTCAGCTCTCACCAATCGCCAACTCTCTTTGAAGTGCGTCCGATACTTCATCCCTCAGTCACAGTCTATAAATCTTACGTTGAGAGAAATTTACCATAAATACTTAGGTAATGCAAGTGTTTTTCGCTAAATAATTACCGAGTATCGCTTCCGAGAATCTCAGAAAGCCTTTCCTTTTCAGTTATAGCCCTTCCAAGCACTTTTGAATATGCCAAACACTTTCCATCTATAATTCTTGTTACTAAATTCCCGTTTGCACTTGGATTGCCCTTAAGTTGCGGCGCATCAATAATACCACGTTTGATGATATCTCCTATGACCATTGGATCAGAAAAAGGATCTGCACTTTGGGGATATAAATCTTTAATCGCTTCTAGTAAAAATCTAGCCTCTAAAAGCAGTTCGTTTTTCCTCTCAATTACCTCATGATCTGCATGCATATCAACTCGACCATCGAGAATCGAACGGATAACACCCCTCACAATTTTTGTGCTTTCTATCACTTCTTCAGGTCTCGCCACATGGTCCGCTTCACTAAAGCCAACAACATGAACAATGTGCGGTTTAAGCGCCATAGCAAGATAAGTGGACGCAGCTAGTTGGCCTTTTGCGACGTCAAGATCTGAATTAAGACTTGCCAGTCCCGCCCTGACTTGTCGATATGATTTAAATGAATCATCTTCCAATGACTCAATGAGCTCTACTTTTGCCAGCATTTTTGCTAGGTCCATTTTGGGGTGCATTGCCGGTGGTACATTAAACATGTACTGAGCAATATATGATTTTACACCCATCTTTTTCGCGGAATATGCGGCTAGATATGCCATAACAACCGCGATCGTATCGTGTGCATCGCGCATACTCCAGTGATGGGATTCATTGACTTCAATAGGAATATCTCTGAGCGCATGCCAGTGCATAAGCTGTTGACCTTCAACGACTGATTCGAAAACGGGTCTTGTTCCCCTGCCATCAAGCACGTTATACCAACAAAGTGGCACAGCACACCAAGCGTTATGAATCGTATCCAATAATACCTCTGCAAATTTAAAAACTTCGGCCGTCCCACTATAACACCTTAAAAGAGGATGGTTCCCGATCTGAGAGGCATCGTAAAGACGCTTTAAATCCTCTTTCGTACGCAAAGGCACACCTCCGGCACCATCAAAATCATGGTCCATCTTTTCCGGTGTGAAAAAGTACTGTTGCGTATTTTGGTCAGGTCCTATAGAAATAATATCGAGAACTTTAGATTCAGCAATTTGTTTGATCCCTTTTAAAGTCTCTTCATAGGACGGAAGTCCAAAATGATGCCTCAATACAGGATAGGGATATTTGTTGTGAATTCGATCAAGGATATTGTCTGGATAACTAATAATTGAATCCTTGTGTGTTTGATTATTTAAATAGTTTATGACATCGTCAATATCTTCTGTGCCATCAAATACCTGTGAGATAAAATCAAATTTTCTAGCAACTTCTGCGACTGGTTTTGTACCGCCAAAGATCCATTTGTGTTTCTGAAGGCCTTTTTCTTTAATTTTCTGTTCCAATTCCAATAATAAATGCTCGGCATTTTGAGGCGTTAATCTGTAACCAATGGCCACAACATCTGGCGCTTCTTCAATGACTCTCTCAATCAGCGCATCTATTCCGACGGCAGCGCCTAGAAAGACGCACTCATTTCCCTGTGCCTCTGCTAGGCGCAAAAAATTGATTACACCTCCGATATGAACACAATTCCCAATCGCAGCGCCTATATACTTCTTCAAATAGTTCACCTCCTTAGGTTCAGTCAACTTTACAATCGACGACAAATTGCTTCATCTCTGTTAGTGTCATGTTTTCAAGTCCCATATCTGCGATGCTTCTTCCAAGAACCGCGTAATCCTTATTATGCATAACGGATGCCAATTGTATCAAAGCATCAATCGTTGGTGTTTCTATTCCAAGTTTTTTACCCATTCCTGCAATTGGTACAAGACTTTGCGGTATGTCTTCAAATATATAACGTGTATCCATTGAAGTTGGTGCTTTGATTTCCAAATAGCACGTTACGTTCGATAAAGCTTCTGTAATTGTTTTTCCACGTGCGCCATATGCATGCTTCAACCATTTCTTCAACGACAATGCTTCAATGCCAAGCATATGGGCAATTTGCATTCTTTCGTGATCCACGTTTTCAATAATTTTAGCAACAGTAGGTGTAATACCATCAATATAAAAAAGGAAGTCCCCATTTGTACTTTCAATCCTACCGCAATTTAGAATAGTAGGTATAGGATGTAGCAGTGCACCTACGTTGTTAAAGCTCGTATCAAGAACACTGGAAGCTTCTATGAATTCAGGAATAATAGGGGTTATAAGTTTTAAAAACGCTGTTGTTTGCGATGCAGGTAAGGCAGCGATTTTCACTTCCTTCTTCTTACTTAACATTTTAACAACACCTTCACTGACTATCCGGCAGGCGAATAACATCGTCTGTGCTTCAATAATACAAACCTGCATAGCATGATTTTTCTTGCGAATAATATTCAAGAACTCCAGTGCACCACCCGTTCTTCCTGGATTCAAAACGATAAACTGTTCTTCAGTCACATATGAGGCTAACAAATTCGCGATATTTTTATGTGCACTTGCAGGGACTACAATCATAATGATATCAACACCTTGAATGGCTTCCTCGATGTTATCGGTAACTAAGTTTATATAGCCCCTACCTGAAATGCTGCCAACCATCTCGATATAACCTTGTGTTTTAATAATTTCAACGTGTTCAATCGTCCTATTGTATAAATTCACTTGATGACCTAAATTGCTCAAATAGGCTGCAAATCCATGTCCACCATGTCCACCGCCAATAATCGCAAAGCTAAGTTTGCTATTTATTCGATTTACCATCTTAACTCCTTTCTTCTAGTTTTGCGCCTTGACTTTTCTTAATTCTTTCCATGGCGGTATCCAGCATCTTATAGATTAAAGTTTCGTAGGATACACCAGAAACCTCTGCCATCTTTGGCAGATCACTATACCCAGGTTCTAAGCCAGGCAGACTGTTAATTTCGATGACATAAGCCTTATTGTCCCTCTCCCTTATATCCACTCTCGCAAAATCCTTGCATCCAATGACATCAAATGCCTTTGATGCACAATCAGCAATGTCTATTTCAAGTGATTTATCGAGAACTGCAGGACAATGAAATTTTGTTTCATTGACAAAGAAATGTTTGACCTCAAACGTGTTGAATCTTCCAGTTGATTCAGGAACATCTTTAAAATCGATTTCCATAATTGGCAATACCGTTTTGCCTTCACCGTTCCCGATAATGCCTACTGTAAACTCTCTGCCCTTAATAAACTCTTCAATAAGTATTGGTGGTTGATATGTTTTAAGGAGACTTTGCACAATAGTCATTAATTCCTCTGCATTGTGAACGACACTGTTTGTGTGGATTCCAAATCCCGAACCTTCACATGCCGGTTTTACGATCATCGGATAAATCAGTGTTTCATCTATGCGTTCATCTCCTGTGTTGATAATCTGAAAACGAGGCGTTGCAATTTGATGAAAGCTAAAAATTTGTTTTGCCATAGCCTTGTTGAGTGCCAAGCTATGGCCTAAAACACCTGAACCTAGATATGGAATGCCAAGCATTTCAAGCACTGCAGGTATTTGAGACTGTCTACTCTCACCTCTCGTACCTGTACTTAGATTAAAAGCGATGTCGATCTTAGCACTTTTCACATTTCCAATCAGGTTATGATCTGCCACAATCATCTCTGTTTCATAACGTGCCTTTAAAATCTGATGGATGGCATTTACAGTTACCATTTTTTGCGCATTGTCTTGTTTTG
>CAYLNI010000003.1:36673-51480 GCA_964384705.1 uncultured Fusibacter sp. | reverse complement strand
ACATTTTCTCTTAGTGCATCCACAATCAAACCGACTTTATAGTTCATGCTTAACCCTCCCATTATAAAAATAATTTCATTGAACAAAAAACAAAAAAGACTATAGAGGATTCTACAGTCTAAATGTACGTAAAATATACTAGTTTGAAGTTTTTGAGTACAAAAAACAACGAGACTAGTCAATATTCTATCTCCTCTTTCTTCGCTTACGAGGTTAGCTGACGGATTCGGATCGAAAGAAGTTGACCCTAAGATACTCGCAACTGTGACACAATAGTCGCATTATCTATTCACCCCAAAAATTGGTTCCCCCGCTTCATATGAACTCAGCGTATTGATTATTAAATTTTGTGTTACTTATACCCCCATTGTTACAGATTTAAGCAATAAAGTCAAATAACTGGAAATGATGCCCTTCAAATGAATTTATCGATTTAGCTGATAGTTTACTTTTTTAGGGAATCCTAGAACTGAATAGTGTATGATGATGGATTGATTAAGGTTGCCTTTAGTTACTGCCTCACTATCCACTAGTGGTTGAAAAAACACAGTTAGTTTCACTTTTTCAGTAACGACATAATCGGTTACATTGTCTCGTCTCAGATCGCCTAACTCTTCGTCTGTGAGTTTCATCGCACCTAGTAAAGATGCATTGTCAACCCATATGCCCCACTCTTCAATTTCGCTTTCTAAAGGTATATCTGCATTATTACTTTCTATACTTACACCTTTTATCTTAATTGGCACCATGAAGGTGTTGTCAAATTCTGCAAAGATAAGATAGTTATCGCCAGCCTTATAAACTTCAAATCTAGAACTATTTATTTGTCTGAGCTGTGTAAGCCATATGACGCAGATTAATACGATGACAAACATTAAGAGGATAACTTTTATGTATTGATTCTTAGTTAATTTTGCTTTCAATGTACACCTCCAGAACAAATTTGCTCTATCCATTTGTATCAGTATAACACCTTGACACCTTAAATGGATAGAGCTGTAAATTTATTTCTGTATAATTTTTACAGCGACAGCTTTTCAATCAACCATACTCTAGACTGATAATCCCCAGTGGCATCACCACTGTACTCAATCCCATTGAATGATGGTTTGATTAAGATGCCAAACTGCATCAAATAACTACCGGAAAGCGGTTGGGGATAACCGCTGATACGGTAATTTGCTTCGGGCTGAAGTCCCTGTAATTTAAGGTTGAATGTCACATCATTGGGTTTAGCTAGGACTTGGTAATACGCTACCATAGCTTCGCTCCCATCTTTAGAGACCACCATCCAAGCGGTTTGATTGCCGTGCTTTTCAAATGGACTCAGCAAGCGATAAAAATCTCCTTGATGGATCATTGTGCGATGCGCTTTAAAGAAAGTGATTTGTTCCTTTACGGTTTCGAGCGCATCTTCAGGCATCTTCAAAATGTTGAGTTCATAGCCAAAGGTTCCGAAGTAAGCGACATCGGCGCGCATTTTGAGTGGCGTTTGACGCTTCACTTGATGGTTTGGAATATCGGAAACATGTGAACCCATGGCTGAGAGCGGATAAGCTAAGCTGGTACCGTATTGGATTTTGAGGCGTTCGACGGCATCGGTGTTATCACTCGTCCATGCCTGCGGTGCATAATAGAGCATGCCCGGATCAAATCGACCGCCACCTGCTGAACACGACTCAAAAAGGATGTGTGGGTAACGGCTGGTCATGCGCTCATAGAGGTCATACACACCGAGGATGTAACGATGCAACAGTTCGCCTTGGCGGTCTGCAGGCAGTGCCACGCTGTAAGCCTCAGTGATGTTTCGGTTCATATCCCATTTTATATAGTCTACGGATGCGCCATCAAACACAGCAGTGAGCTGATCAAAGATGCCATCCACCACTTCACGTCTCGAATAATCCAGCACATACTGATTTCTACCATGAGAGCGCTTTCTAAGCGGATCGCCGATAAGCCAATCTGGATGTGCATCGTAAAGCTTCGTGCCTTTATTGATCATCTCGGGTTCAATCCAAAGACCGAATTTCACACCAACTGTGTTCACAGCTTTGGACAACCCTTGTATGCCACTTGGCAATTTGTCCGTGTTCACAGACCAGTCACCTAGGCCACAAGTGTCATCGTTGCGTTTGCCAAACCAGCCGTCGTCTAATACGAGCATTTCGATGCCGAGCGCTTTAGCGCCTTTGGCAAGGTCGAGAATCTTGGTTTCATCAAAGTCAAAATACGTCGCTTCCCAATTGTTGATCAGGATAGGTCTCGGCTCGTCTCTAAAGCGCTCTGGGATTAGATGGCCCCTAAACAAATTGTGAAACGAACGGCTCAAATCACCAATGCCTTGGTTCGAATAGACGAGTAGCGCCTCAGGTGACTGAAACGACTGCTGTGAGTCAAGTGTCCACTGAAACCCTTGCGGGTGAATGCCCGCGCTGATGCGCACTTTGTCATCTGAATTGACTTCATTTTGAATGAGGAAATTGCTACTATATACGAGCGAAACCCCGATGGCTTCACCTTGAACTTCGTTTGTATGCTTGCGGGTTAACATCATAAAGGGATTGTGCGCAGCACTGGATGCCCCGCGTAGACTGCCGATGGATTGAATCCCTGGGTGCAAGTCATGAGACACCATATGGCGTTCGCGCGTCCAGTCGCCATAGAGCTGTGTCATTTGCCACGAAGCATCTGGAAGATCCAAACTTAAACTCAAGAGCCGTTTGACGACAAAAGGTGTCGCGCCATGATTGGTGAGCTTTGTATGCCTTGCAATCGCTGGAAGGTCTGAAAACATGGTATAAGAAAGCGTCAAAGTTGCATCAAGTACGTCATCATAAAGGTCGATTTCAAGCGTTAAAGCGTCCTCCTCACTTGCACGTGTGGCAGGGAGACCATCGAGCTTCTTTTTTCCTGATAGGATGCGATGCGTCTTGTAGGCAAAGTCCACAACGCTGCTACCCGTTTGCGATACGATATCCACTGCAGGCGTTCGATAGTCCGTCGTCCCAAAGCAAGGGTATTCTAGACGCTCCAAATTGAGCGAAAATGTCATATCGCCCTCATAGACGTAGTTTGTCAGCCCTCGGTTTTCATCTTGTCTAAACATTGCCTGCGTCAGTTCACAATCAAGGTTCACATGAAGCGTCTGACCGTAGTAAAAATGCCCTAAGTGGCCATTTCTCAGGATGCCAAAGACGTAGCTTATCTTGTCATTTTTTAGATGAAACACCTGATGTTTGGAATCATACGTTATAGTCAAAACAACCTCCTACTTTTGTAACCACAGCATCTATTTTTATTACAGAACAACATCAATTAAATATAGCTTCACTTCTCTTATTTGCTTCACTTACTCTTTCACAGCACCACTGATCGTGATCGCCCTTTCAACTTGGTTGCTGAACAACGTATAGACCAACACGGTCGGCAAGCTTGCGATGACCATGGTTGCACCCATTGCGCCCCAATCGGTCGTGAATTGTCCTTGGAAGAACAGGATGCCCAGTGGTAATGTCTTTAAGCTCTGGTCCATGACCAAGACGTTGGCCAAGATGAACTCATTCCAGGCATTGAGGAATGTGAAAATCGCAAGGGTCGATATCGCTGGCTTAACCGTCGGGACGATGACTAAGAAAAACGTCTGAAAGATATTTGCGCCATCAATACACGCCGCCTCTTCCAGTTCCTCGGGTAGTCCGATGAAGAAGCCATAGAAGACGAGCGTTGAAAAGGCCAAGTTAAAGGCTGTGTATGGTACTATCAGTGCCCAGTGGCTGCCTGAAAGACCAAGATCCTGAACGATGCGTGTCACTGGAATCAGTACGGCTTGTACTGGAATGAACATGCCCAGCGCCACGTATGTTCTGACAAAATGTTTCCCCTTCCATTTCATACGGCTAGTAGCGTACGCAAACATCATGGCTAAGACAATTGTGATGACCACTGTCGCCGATGCGACGATCAAACTGTTCATGAAATAGACGGGCACATCGTACTGTGACCATGCGCTGACATAGTTCTCAAAGCGGATGATTTTTGGGAATCCAAAAGGGTTGCTGACAAAGATCTCTTCGTTGTTTTTAAAGGAGTAAAGGATCATCCACACGAGTGGATAGAGTGATATAAAGGCATACGCCCATAAAAATAGCTTAAAAAATAGTTGAGGAAATGATCTTTTTTTCATATTATGCACCTTCAGTCGTTTTGAAAACTCTATTGATCACTAAAATTGCCATGAGGCATTCGAGGACCAAGATCGAAGCAGCCGCTAAGCCGTAGCCGAACTCACCGCTTCTAAAAGCGGATGAATACATCATATACGTCAAGGTGTACGTCGAGTTGCCTGGACCACCGCTGGTCATGATGAACATTTCAGTAAACGCTTTAATACCACCTGTGACTGAGATCAATAGACAAAATTTATACGTTTCTGCCAAAAGTGGCATCGTTATTTTCATATGGGCTTGAAGTGATGTCGCACCATCGATCTGTGCGGCTTCATAGTAGGACGTTGGAATCGATTTGATGCCAGCGAGGATCAGTGCGAATTGGTACCCCATCCACTGCCATGCGTTGACGGCTGCGATTGCTAGGATGGCTTTGTTTCGATCCGTCAACCAGTTTTGTCTGTAGTCCGAACCGATGAGCTCAAAGAACTTGTTGAGAAGACCCGTGTCTGCATTATAAATGGATAACCAAAGCTGGCAAACGACTGTGACCGACAGAACGACCGGGATAAAGTAGACGATCCGAAAGAAGTTGCGACCTTTCGTTTTTACATTGGACACGGCTAGCGCCAAGACTGTGGCGACTGTCAACTGGAAGACCGTGATGACTGCCGCGAAGATGAAACCGTTTTTGTTGCTTAGGAAAAATAATTTATCATCAAATAATCTGAAGTAGTTGTCGAAGCCGATAAACGTTCCCGCGGAGAGGCCATTCCAATCAAAAAAACTTCTGAAGAACACTTGAAGGATTGGATAAAACACCATTAAGCTGAAAAGTGCCAGCGTCGGGACCGTGAATATCGCAATCGCGAGTTTGTTGCCATAATATTTTTTCACGTCGTCTTCCTTTCTTAAAAAGGGGCTCTCTCATGGTTGAGACAGCCCCTTCTCATATGCTATTATGCTTGAGGAAATTGCTTGCTAATAAATTGCTTACTGTTGCCTATTGCTTCATGCGCTCGATGACTTTATCAAGCTCTTCGATAAATTCAGCTGGTGTGTAATCTTCTGTCATCAAGAATTGTGACTGGTCTTCCATTGCCACTTTGAAAAGTGGGTTTGTTAAGCCCCAAGCAAACTTAGTTGTTGACGTGATGTTGCCAAGTTCTGAATCAAGTTTTTCCATCATTGCTGGGAATGGTGTATCTGGTGTGATGCTTGCGTCAACTTGAACCGCTAAGATTGGGTTGCCACGAAGCTTGTATTTCGCTTCGCAATATTTTTCTGACATATAAGCTGCGATTTCTGCTGCGAGTTCTTTGTGTTCAGAATTAGGGTTGACTGCGTAGCCACCTGGTGCGCCACCGCCGCTAAGTGCGTATTTGTTCGCTTCATAGCCCGGCATAACTGGATACCACATCCAATCCGCATTTTCGCCAAGTTTTTCTGTTGAACCAGCGATTTCCCATTGTCCGTTTAAGAACATAGCTGCTTTGCCTTCATAGAAAAGTGCCGCTGCTTGATCGTAGTTTGTATTTGTTGCGCCTTCAGCGAACATGCCCGCTTTGACGAGTTCGTTAAGTGTTTCTGCCGCTTTTGTGTACGCTTCATCGGAAGCTTTGCCTTGACCAAGGTCAAGTTTAGAGATACCTGCTGGATCAAAGCGTGTCGCAAGAACGTCGTACATAGCTGTTGTGATCCATTTTTCTTTTGCGAAGATCGACATTGGTACAATGTCGTTTGCGTTAAAGACTTCGATAGCTGTTAAAAGTTCTTCGTATGTTTCTGGAACTTTGACATCGTATTGCTCAAACAATGCTTTGTTGTAATACCAAAGAACGAGTTCGTTGCCTGCGTATGGGAATGCATAAATGTGACCATCTTCATTGTAGATGATGCTCTCAGCATTGGGAAACGCTCTATCGAGAAAGCCTGTGCTCTTAGCGACATCGTCAAGAATCATGATGTTTCCAGACTCTTTAAACGTTTCAATTTGCGTTAAACCCACTTGGAAGATATCTGGCAAGTTACCAGTTGCTGCGTAAGTTTGAAGCTTTTGACCATCGTCTTGAGCTTGGATATCGAGCTCGAGCGTCACGTTTGGATAATCCTTTGCAAGTTCCGCAACGGCATAATCATAAGGAATCTTAGTATCATCATCCGAGTATTGTGCATAAATTCTTAAAGTAATGTTTTCTGCTTCTGTCGTCGCTACTGTCGTCTCTGCAGCGGCTGTTGTTTCTTCCACTACTGGTTCCGCTTTCGCGCAACCTGCGACGGTACTTAACAAAAGCATCAAAACTAATAATAAAACGGTAAACTTTTTCATTTGCTTTCCCCCTATACTTAATCATGGGATACCCATTTCTCATCCCGTATCCAAAGTATATGTTTTTATCTATGTCATTTGAATGTAATATTCAAAACGGATTTGTACTATTCAAAAAAAATGAGTATCGTGTTTTACTACTGATACTCACTCGGCGACACGCCAAAATGGTTTTTAAAGCATTTGCTAAAATACCCCGAATCGCTATACCCCACCATCTCTGAAATCGCAGAGAGTTTAAAACGCCCTTCGAGGATCATGGCCCGAGCCGACTCCATGCGTACTTTCGTGAGGTATTCTGTGATGGTCATCTGCATCTCTTCTTTAAACATTTTGCGCAAATACGTCTGGTTGACCAACAGCTTCTTCGACAAGTCATTCATGTTAAACGCTGCGTTTGATACATTGTCATCGATGCATTTTTTCGCATCTCTAGCAATCTGGCTCGATCTCGAATCGCGGTGGGCTATGAGATAATCAAAGGCCCTCGCATACGCGCGCTTTATAAACCACCTTTGCTCATCTTCCGTGCCATGGTCAAAAATCGCATTAGGGTCAAAATTGTCGGGATAAACGTCGCTGATATTCTTGCCCGCTTTGACGAGGTATGACAAAAGCAGACTAATGATGCCCATGTTGATCATGCGCTTATAGCCCGAGCTAAAATGCTTCATGTCCGCCTCTTTGAACACGGAATCGATGACTTCTATGGTGTGGCTCGCGTTGAGTTGATGGAGGTGGTTCAAGATGATTTCATTGATTTCGGCCGAATAGAAGCCATAGGTTTTTTCCTCAGAAGAAATCGCCTCGTATTTGATGGCCTTGTTTCCTCCGAGCTTAAACCTGTGACTCAGAGCGTTGATGGACTCGAGGTAAGAAGTTCTGATTCCTTCAAAGCCCTGATGTGCGCCACCGATGCCAAACGTGACATCTAGCGCCAGCCGTTCGCTGATAAATCCCATAAAGTGCTGTAATTCCTCATCATCCACTTCCGCATCCCCATTTGCGCTTAGTATATGAATGAAAACCACCCGACTTTCATAGTCCGTAAAAAAGTATTTGGGCAACTTGCTATCCATGTAGTCACTGTAAAGATTGCCGATGATGCTCTTAAAATTCATCGCCCGTTCAGAGCGTTCGATACTCTCTGTTGCCGACTCAACTTCTATGGAAATGACGTTGAAACGGTCTTCATTGCGAAGCTGCAAATCGTGCTGAATCAAGCCCTCTGCAAGGGTATCAGCAAGGGTTTCATCAAAGTATTTAGCATAGATCAGTTGCCTAAGAAGCGCTTCCCTTTTAAGGTATAGCTTGTCCTTTTTTTCCTGCTTCATCTCGATAGCCTTGTTGATGTTGTCTTGTAAGTTGAGCAGCGTCAGGATGAGCTCTTCTTTCTCAAACGGCTTCACGATATAATCCACGACGCCAAGCTTGATGGCGCGGCGCGCGTATTCAAATTCGCTATTGCCCGTGATGAGCACGACTTCGATCTCGGGATTGAGCTGTGCAAGTTTTTCGGTGAGCGTCAAACCGTCCATATAGGGCATCTTGATGTCGGATAGGACGATGTCTGGACTATAAATCAAGGCATTTTCATAAGCTTCTTGCCCGTTTTTCGCCTCGCAGCATAGTTCAAAAC
The DNA here is from genome assembly GCA_964384705.1 of uncultured Fusibacter sp. Classification (GTDB taxonomy): domain Bacteria; phylum Bacillota; class Clostridia; order Peptostreptococcales; family Acidaminobacteraceae; genus Fusibacter_C. The sequence continues at coordinate 43,343 of CAYLNI010000003.1, read as the reverse complement.
CGTACGCTTCCCAGTCGATAGCCGATCTCAAATACGCTAGAAATATGGGCATATCATCGACGATCATGATCTTAATCATGCACGGCCTCCTTTGGAAGATTTATTTTAATATCTGTGCCTGGGCTAGAGCTTGCGCCTGAGTTTAAGTGCTTATCTGCATGGGTGACAGTTGTTTCGTCTGAGTTTTCTATAGTTCCAAATTTACTTACGATGTGAATGCCATAAGCGTCGCCAAAAAAGAGCTTGAGTCTATGGTTTACATTTTTGATGCCAAAGCTCTTAACCCCTTGATTGTCTTGGGCAGTCAAAGCGCCTTCAAACATCGTGTTCATCCGCTCGACCTTGTCGGGCTCTATGCCAACGCCATTGTCGGAGACCACGATTTGATAGTGTTTAGACATAGGATCATTGAAAGGCTCATCGATAGATTCATCCATAGATTCATGAAGAGGTTCGCCTATCACATCATAGATGCGAATGAGGCCAGGTTCGGACAGGTCTTTGAAGCCATGTTCGATTGCATTTTCAACGATGGGTTGAAGCGACAACTTGGGTATCATGATGCCTTCCATATGCTCAGACACCTCAATTTTATAATCAAACACGTTGGAATATCTAAGCTTTTGAAGCTCGAGATAATCCAGCGTGATTTTCAGTTCTTCTTTAAGCGGAATGATGTCAGCGCCACCTGACAGCGAGTTGCGATAGTAGTCGGCAAGTCGCCTTGTCACCTTTTGCGCCTTACGCTCTTGTCCCAGCTGAGAGAGTTTCAGAATAATATCCAGTGTGTTGTATAAAAAATGTGGCTTAATTTGTTGTTGGATGAGGGCGAGTTCATATTCGCGCTTCTTCTTTTCCTCGCGTTCAACATCATATAGCAGCTTTTTGATCTGAGCTGACATATGGTTAAAACTCTCTGCAAAGAGACCGATTTCATCGTTGGTTTTCATCTTGAAGCGGTAGTCAAAATTGCCCTTCGAAATCTCCTCAACACCGCGTTTGAGCTTCATGATAGGCGCGGTAATCAGACGATTTAGAGCAAGCGTCATACTTATTTCCAGAAAAATGATGGTGATGAGCATGGTACCGACGAGTAAAAGGATATTGGTGAGATCCTGTGCAAATAGATTCAAATCCGCTTCACTGAGGAGTGTCCAATTGAGGCGTTCAATCTGCGTTTTAGATACGAGCGTTTTGTCGCGCGCCGACTTGACAAGGTCTGAGCTTAAATCCGTTTGACTTAAAAAACTTTGGATAATGGCATCGTCGATTGATGTATCGACTGCAGTAGATAACCGCTGAGCACGCTTGTCGTAAATGGCATAATCCACCAACTGCTCGCTAAATAACGCCGTAAAGGTGTCTTCATTGATATTGATAAAGAGATAGCCTATGGTTTCTCCCGTGTTGATATTCCATACTTTTTTTCCTAAAGTCATCATCTTATTATCCGAGGATTTTGTAAGGTAATCTCTCGCCTTCAGATCAAACCACACGCTGTTGCCCGTCGTTTTTTCAAGGGTCTTGATCATGTCCGACACAAGTAGCCCCGTTTTGCCCGTTTGAAGCTCATAATCCGAATAGTAAAGTGCATGGTTTTTATCGATAAACCCGATGGAATCGATGTGTTTGTAGATGAGCTTTGCATAAGACAGCTCGTTTGAAATTAAATTATACAGTTTGATATCGCGGCTGAGCATGCCATGGAACTCATCGCTATTTAATAAGCGGTTGATGCTTATCGTCAAGAACGTGGCACTGCTTTCCGCTTCCGATAAGATGCCGTCGATGCGATCCGAGATCAACACGTTGTTGTCTTCCATGCTATCTAAGCTGCGGTTGATAATCGCACTCTCATAAAATTTCATCGAAATCACGGCGAACAGGATCATGGGCACGATGGCGATGGGCAGGTACAAATATGTAATTTTTCGCTTGATCGAAAGATCTTTGAATCTCAATGGATGGCCCCCTGTAAGTGATGAATGGATGTTCTTGCGTGTGTTATAAATTCGAATATTTACTTAAATGTCTACGACTACCATAACTTATTTTACTAAAATTTCAATAATGGAATTATGAATTATGCAATTTCCTCTGTGAACAAAACAATGCCAGACACTTATCAAAATGTCTGGCACACGTTTATTCAATATTGATTGATAGTCACACTATAGAATTCTCTTTACGTACCTTACATTCTTTCCATTTCCCAATCGATTAATTATCGATTTGTCTAAGAGTTGCTTAAGTAATTTACCTGCCATTGGTTGAGAAATTGTAAGTTCTCTTTCCACGTCAGATCTTCTAATCGATTCATTGTTCTCGAACATTGAAATGATAACCTGTTCCTTTTCATTTAATGATATTACCTCATTGCTTTTTTGATTAGAAATTGACGTGTTTGGCAAACTAATCTTAAATGCATTACTTGAAATTTCAATGATCGGTTTGAGTCCAAATCGCTCATAACTCTCAATCGTTTTAAGAATACCAGTTCCATAAGCCTCAATCCACTTTAGTTGGTAGAATATACGTGCAAGATTTTTATTTCTCGATATTGAGACACCTAAAAGTATATCGTCTTCGTTTATTCCACGCACCAATCCGCCTATTGTAACAAACTCAATTCGATCATCAAATATACTAATAAGCGTACTGCCGCTAAATGAATAATCCTTATGGACAATAGCATTCAGCAAAGCTTCTCTAATGGCAACCTCTGGATATTCTCTTGTGTCTTTTCTCTTTATTCCTGTTACTTCTGAATGCGTTCGATTGTATCTATCTAAAAAATCGTATACGTCTTTCATCTGCTTCATAATCGATCCGGAAAACTCATATCGATCTTTAAAGATTTCTTTCGAATTTCCTTCATAAACAGCTACTTTAATCGTATGCTGACATTGTTCAGATAAGAGCAGTCCTAAATTTGTATATAATCCAGAATCATCAATTATGTGTAGCGTTTTCATTTGAGAATCTTCAAGCTTAATAGAAGCCTCGCTAAACTCTTTTTTAAGCGTGTAAAAATCCAGTTCTTGATTTAATGACCTCAGGTCTTCAAAATTTTCACCATCAGAATCTTTAATCATTTTTAGTATTGCTGAATCTGTAGCAGGTACTGAGGATGCGCCTTGTCTAACATATACACCCGATGGGCGCAAACCTTTGTCGGACAAATAGTAAGGTGAAGCAACACCCTTTTGAACTTCTGCAACAATTATTTTTTTTCCTTCTCTATTTTCAATTTCACAGGTAGTAAAGAGGGTGACATCTGGTTTTATGCCATCTCTCATTGAATTAGTTAGCATAAGCAATTCTTTATCAGGATTGTCAATGCCTACGAGTGTGCCGTCATCATCAATGCCAATATAAATCTTTCCTCCATTTGTGTTTATAAAAGCAACAACGGTCTTGATGATATCTTTTGTATATTGCCTTTTATATTCAACATTTAAACCTTCCTTTATCATAGCCGCTCCTTCTGATACCTTTCTAATACCTTCTGATACTATTCTAATACTATCTGATAGTATCAGCAAGCAATTAATACAAAATAGTTCATGCATTTTCCTCACTGGACAAAACAATGCCAGACACTTTATCAAAAGGTCTGGCGCATATATCTTCAATATTGAATAACTGCCTCACTACAAAATTCTCTTTAAATACCGTAACTCATTCTGACTAAATTTATCAAGCAGTTTCACATAACCCGTCGCTGCAAAGCCGTTTTTCTCGTAAAATTTGCGACTTGAATGGTTTTTTTCAAGCACCCATAACCTAATCTCAGATTGACTTTGTGATGCCGCAATCTTTTCTGCTTCTTGTATGAGCTTCGAGCCGATGCCACGGCCTTTAAAGTACGGTTCCACGTAGATCGCAACCAGTTCCCCTACATCTTCTCCTTCACCTACTTCCGTGCATTTTTCAAGTCGCATGAACCCTTTGACGATGCCATTCTCTTCATACACATATAAACCATGATCCGATTCCAATGTCGTATATAGGGTCTTGTAACGTTTCACAACGCTCATGTCCTTGTACAAAGCTTCTTCACCGAGAAAATCGATGTATGCGGTTCGCCAGCCATAAATGATGATTTCGCTGATTCTCTCTGCATCTGATAGTTGTGCTTTTCTGACCATAGTTTGATCCTTTCGCGATTATCTTCAGTCCCACTCGCGCTTCAAAATAGAATAAACCGCCAATGTACAAAATCTATTGTTCTTAAACTGAACGTCTCTCAATATGCCCTCATGGGTCATTTTACATTTTTTCATGACTTCACCAGAAGCCGGATTTAGTATGTCGTGTTTCGCTGAAATCCTATTCAAACCTACTTCTGTAAACAGGAAATCGATGACCGCTTGAAGCGCCTCCGTTGAGTAGCCCTTGTTCCAATACTCACTCCCAATACAATAGCCAATCTCACACGCACTATTGTCAACTTCGTACTTCACAACCATAATATTGCCGATCACTTCACCAACTTCTTTGACCTCAATTGCCCAGTTAAATGTGCTCGGCAGTTCATAATTTGCAAGCCACTTGTTGATAATTCCTTCCGTTTCATAGCTATCTTTATGTGTTTGCCATGATAAAAAAACGGGCACTTTGGGGTCACTGCCACAGTTTTTAAATAAGCTCTCTGAATCACTACGCTCAAATTTTCTAAGTATCAAACGACTGGTTTCCAGTCCTTTTGTTCCGATATCATTCATTATATTAGCTCCCCATTTATGTGATCATAGACTTATCGATCTTCATCGCCACCGTCTTAACGCTATTCACATGTTGACAGATCTTCAAATTGCCACACAAACACACTCTCACAGTCGCATCATTTTCACTCATGTTCAGCTCATGGATCATATATTCGAGCATGTCCCTTGAGGCATTTTGTGAGGCTTCTTCTAGTGTGCTTCCGAGGCCGATGATCTCGATAAAGTCTTCGTTCTCAAGGATGGGTGCAGCAATGCGTTTGCCTTTTAAAACAGTCACTCTGATGGTGACCATTCCTCCAATTTCCAGACCACACTCGCCGATTTCGCCATCGCCCATCAACGCGTGCAAATCGCCAATCGCCAACAAGCCGCCTTCCGTAAACACAGGTAAGTAAAGCGTGCTACCCTTACATATATCGTTGCAGTCCAAATTCCCACCGTGGATACCAGGTAAACCCGTGGACAATGCCCCCTCGGTCGCAACACCAATCACACCGATCATCGGTCTTGCTGGAACGTCCACATTATTTGATAGCTTAACGACTCCGCTTTGAACTTTTATCCGGTTGATCATAAATTTCTCAAAATAGCTCTCAAAGAGAGCGTTTGCAGGACCAGTGACAAATATCCCAACCTCGCCCACTTCAATATCTAAAATCTCAATCTTTAATGTATCACCTATCTGACAGTCGTAAATGTAAAGCGGACCCGTCGCAGGATTTGTGTTCTTAAGTAAGTCTACTTCAAACTCAGTGCCTTCTGGAATTAACACATTGCTGAAACAGTCCATCGTTTCAAATTTTATTATGTCCCCTGAATGGCAATATTGCGCTGGTGCATTGGATATGGACATTTTAAAAATGTGATTTGTTTTATCAATTTTAATCATGATTGCCTCATATCGAACGAAAAGTGTACAACCTCAGCCGGTTCGCCACCAAGGCTTTTATAAAATGCAAGCGCATGGTCATCGATAACATCCGCTTGAACATACATATCTCCGATGCCATTCTGGGCACAATACGTCTTTAGTTCAGTAACAAGCTTTGATCCAATGCCTTTGCGTTGATATGCATTTCCTACCGCCATATCATAAAGGTACATGGTTGAGCCCTCTTGAGCGTACATTTTCAGCGCATAGCCAGTTATCCCACCGACCACTTGGTTCTCGCTTAAAGCCACGATACAAACAAAATCGGGTTTTGATAAGAGGCTTTTGATATTTTCAACATTGACATAATCCACATCTGGCTTTTCAAATTCCACATTAAATAGTTTGACTAGCTCCGCAAATAAAGACGCGTCCCCTGCTTGTAATCGCTTATATGAAACACTCGTTTTATCCATAAAATGTGCCTCCTATAAAAAACAATCTGCTATCTGAGAATGTATTTACTATTTAAGCAAATACGAAAGCACCTGATAAGAGATCAGCGCCCTATTATTATATAGATCAATGATGCCTTCTTTGTGATCGGCAAAAATACCATGTTGAAGCATCGCTGCAGTGAAGCCTCTTTCCCTAGCACCATTATAGGTTGCAAGTACGCAATACTCTGCCGCATTACCACACAGAACAACAAAGTCCACATCAAGCTTTTGAAGAATCGCCTCTAAATCTGTTTGCCAAAATGAATTGCTAAACTTCTTCAGAACTTCGTTATCAGTTTCATGCGCATTTAACTCTTTCACACTCATGTAAGCTTCCCCGTCGCCATCTTCTATATCCCTGACGACAATCACTGGTTTTCCCGCGTTTCTAAATAATTCTGCCGTCGCATTGATATACTCAAAGGTATCAGAATAGGACTTTTCTTCACGTCTACTTCCAATAAACGCTTCTTGAACATCAATGATTATTAATGCACTTTTCATAATTTACCTCCACAAAATAGGTTACTTATTCTTAATCCGATAAAGGACATGTTTGCAAAGCACAT
>CAYLNI010000003.1:34203-36652 GCA_964384705.1 uncultured Fusibacter sp. | reverse complement strand
AGCACATGCTCTTTCTCTATTCTTGGATGGTCAAATGCCATTTGTTGTGTCATACCGATGCTTTTCATAACACGTTCGGATCTAGTGTTCAATGTCGATGTGAAGCTGTACACATCTGTAAATCCAAGCTGTTCAAATCCGTATGCCAAGCAACGTTTTGCACCTTCTTGAGCATAACCCATTCCCCAAGCTTCTTTCTTTAAACGCCAACCGATTTCCACAAAAGGATCAAACCCCAAATTCAAATTTGCTTGATGGAAGCCAATAAAGCCTATGAACGCGCCAGTTTCTTTCACTTCAACTGCATATAAGCCATATCCGACACGTTGCATATTTTCTTTGATTCGCGCATAAAAAGCGTCCGTTTCTGAATGCGTTAAGGTGTTTGGAAAACATTCCATGACGATGGGGTCCGCATTCATTTTACGAAATTCTGATAAGTCTTCTTCTTTCCAGTCCCTAAAAATCAACCGCTCTGAATCAAAATAAATCATGGCTGACACCCCTCGCTTTAATGGCCTAAACGAATTACAACGCAACCGCCTGAAGAGAAACGATCTTCTTGCCACCTGCAACCATCTGTGTTCCAACTTCATTGAATCCGTATTTTTCATGAAAGCTTAAAGACCCAGGATTTGGAGGATTAATGTCAATCTCAGCTGTCACAAACGGAAAATTATTTTGCTTAGCATATTCGAAAACAGATTTGTATAGCATGCTGCCAAGGCCTTTTCCATTCATTTTAACAGATACAACGACGCGGTCGATGTATAAAAACCGTTCATAATGCTTAGCAAACCACAAATAGTTGACGCTATCATAGTCCTTTCCTTCTCTGATCGTGAGGACAAACGCTTCAACTTCACCATCCACTTCCACAACTTCAAATACTTCTGACTTCGATGCTAAAAGTTCAAGTTTCTCCATATTTAGTGGAGATAGAAAATGTACGGATTCATCGTTGAGTTCCAAAATCCTGTTCAAATCTTTGTTTTCAGCTTTTCTTATAATTGTCATAATGTCGCTCCTCTAACTTTTATGTCTTACTCCATATCTATAACCATTATAACAAACAATAATCATTGGAACAAATTGCTTTGACTCACTAAATAAAGTTATAATAGCAGTATCAAATTAAAATGTGACGATAAACTCGTTGTCATTTACACACAAAATGAGGAGGCACGCATGAACCCGATTATTGAAGCCATTAAAAGCAGAAAGTCCGTCAGACAATATGAAGATCGAATCGTTCCAAACGACATAAAAGCAGCCATCTTAGAAGCAGCGTTTCAAGCACCTACCGCTGGTAATCAAATGCTCTACTCAATCATCGATGTGACCGATCAAGCATTAAAAGATCGATTGGCACAGACATGCGATGATCAGCCTTTCATTGCGAAAGCGCCACTGGTTCTGATTTTCCTTGCAGATACAAGACGTTGGTTAGACGCCTATGAAGAAGCAGGCCTTGAAGCAAGACAGCCTGGCTTGGGCGATTTGTTCTTAGCGATGCAGGATGCGATTATCGCCGCTCAAAACGCAGTCGTTGCAGCCGAGTCATTTGGACTTGGTTCGTGCTATATTGGTGACATTCTTGAAAATGTGGAAATTCATCGCGACCTTCTTGGTCTGGATCCTTACACGGTTCCAATTTCCATGCTAGTTATAGGATACCCAACAGAAAGCCAAATCACACGCACGAAACCAAAGCGTTTCGACCGTGATTTTATCGTCTTCGAAAATCAGTATCATAGGTTATCATCTGAAGAACTCAGAGATATGCACCAAAGACAAACTTCGAAACCCGACTACGACTTCGATGCTGATATCAAGGCTTTTGGTACACGCAAGTACATGTCAGACTTTGCACTTGAGATGACGCGTTCTGCTGAAGTTTATGTGAAGGCATTTATGAGTCAAAAAAAATAAGAATTCTATCTGAATTCTTATTTTTGTCTATTTTGTTCTTAATAGTGTTCGATTATTTCATTCAGAAAAAATATACTACTTTACGTAATTTACAATTGTCCAATCAGAATGATCTCTTCCTATTTCTTCGTCGCTAAGCATAAAATACTTATGACGGACAACTCCTGGTCTGTTTGGTACAGGATCATCCCACGTGGTATCTACATGATATCCCACCATCAATAATGACATAATTCCATGCATGATTGCCTCCATTACCTTTACCTCTTACGAAGTAGCTTTCAATATTGGCATATTTTAAAAAAAGATTATATGTTGTAGCATAAGCCTGACATACACCTTTTCTATTATTAATCAAACCAAATGGAGAATAAGAATCACTTGGTATGCTTCCTAAAAGATAATTTGCATAATCATATTCATAATTTAATACCATATAATCGTGAATACGCTTTGCCTTTTCGTAATCTGAAATGGAATCATTTAGAAGAATGGTGGGAAACAGAAGAAATTATTA
>CAYLNI010000003.1:23717-34193 GCA_964384705.1 uncultured Fusibacter sp. | reverse complement strand
TTTGTTTCAAAGTTTACAACAGTCTTAATTTCAGACAATAATTTTATTGCTTCATTAATTGACTCTCCATTGAAACCAAAACCCATCAAATTAAATGATCCTTCATAATTCGATAATTGCTTCAAGCTATCAATGCTATCAAAATTATTGCCATTAAAATCGAATGAATCTACATGACCATGATTTTGTATTCCATTCAAATTAATAAGTACATTATTTCTTAAACTTAAATTTCTGAGACTTTTAACAACATGTAAACTTTCAATGCTAGATATTTTATTGTTATCCGCTGATAAATATTCAATATTTGGTGCAGAAGAGAGTGTTTCAATTGAATCAATTATATTATTATCAACATCTATTTGAGTAAGTTTTTTTAGTTTGCTTAAATTGGGAATATATTGAATTTTATTGTTATCTAATTTTAACATTCTAAGATTAACATAATTTTCAAGTGCGTCTACATTTTCAATATTGTTATTTGTGAGCTCTACTGACACGAGGTTATGCAAATGCGAAACTGGTTCTATGGAAGTAATATTATTATTGGATACATTTAAATAATGGAGATTTATGAAATATTGAAGTCCTTCAAGGCTTTTTACTCCCTTGCCATCAACTTCAATATAATCTAGTTTGTATGCATTTCTAAGTGTTATGTCATTTTTGTTAATAAATAAATTTGAAGCGACAACGTCTCTTATATTTGGATCCTCAATGAATATTTTTTTGTTATTTGAGTATTGTACAGCTCTGTTGATAAAGTTAGCTGCCATTACAATAGACTGCTCTCTCGACGCATTTAGTTTAGGTGCAATTCTTCCATCACTTAGACCATTTATCAAGTTAGCTGTTACACAAAACTTAACACCATCAGTTGCCCAACTAGATATTTCATCAAAATCCGATATTTTTTTTACTGAAGAATTATCTTGAGGCAATAGGAGTACTTTATTTAAATTAAAGAGTATAACAGCAATTTCCTCTCTTGTTATATTCTTTTTGGGGCTAAATGACGTATTAGTTGTTCCTGATATTAATCCTAAACTACTAGCAATTCCGACCCATTCCGATTTAGTATCCGTAAAATATGTATCAGAACTTAATTGATAATATTTAACGCCCGTTATGATTACATAAGCCTTGGTAATTATCTCTGCAAATTCTTCACGAGTAATTTTTTCCGTTGGAGCTTTGCCATCATTTAGAAAATCAAATGTAAAAAAATTGCTCTCAAACATATCCAAACTATTTTGAGCCCATGGTGCTACGAATGCATAACTTGTGAATGCTGATTGGCTGATAAGTATAACAACCAATGCAAAAACTATAATTAGCTTGTATGATGATGCCTTTTTTAATCGTTTCATAAATATCACTTCTCCTAATATAATTATAAAAATATATTACCATAATTTGCCTATCGCAACAAGACTTTCAAATTGTAATTTTACATAATGCCGTTAATTAATATTTATGTTGGAAAAGGTTTTAATTTCATTATAATAAAAGTAACGAAAGAAGGTGTTATAATGAGTGATTTTGGCCAACGGTTGAAACTGATAAGAAGAAAACAAAAAATCACACAAAAAGAGCTTGCGACAGCGCTCGATCTTGCACAATCGACGATTGCCAATTATGAAAATAACATAAGGTTTCCTGGTGAACTTCATTTAAGGCAGCTTTCAGATACTTTAAATGTCAGCGTTGACTACCTTTTAGATATCCAGTCAGCAACTAACCTCGCTGAATCATCGGCCGTTACTGATGAGAATATTTTAAGTGATACGCAGTTGGAGACACTGCATTTACAGCTTATCGACCTACTATTGGCAGGCGATGAAACAACGTCTACTGATATGATCATGACTGCCTTTAAGCAGGGCAACAAGACACTCAAGCTCATCGAATGTGTTTATATTCCAATGCTTAAGACGACTGGTTTGATGTGGCAAAAGGGCGAGATATCCATTGCAGATGAACATTTTATATCAAATCTGATTGACCGTTGGTTAGCTATGACCAGCACAGCGACACAGTCGCCTAAAAAGCCATATTCAGCTGTATTTATAGTACCAAGTGGTGAGGAACACGTTCTGATCCTCAAGATGATTAAAGAGTATTTTAGGCTTTGTAATTGGAAGACTTACTACCTTGGAAACAGCATTCCGTTCTCTAGTTTAAATCCTTTTATCGAACTTAATAAAATCGATCTAGTCGTCATGTCTGTATTGATTCAGTCACATTTGAATAGCGCAGAGGATATGATCCAATCACTGAAGGCGCAAAATGTCAGACACATACCTAAAATACTGATCGGCGGTAGCGCGATTGAGGACGCATCACATGCAATTAAAGGATTGAAAGCGGATTACTATGCCGCGAATATCGCGGAGTTAACTGCACTGATTGAGCAAATAGAAGCGCATTCGTAGATATTGTAAATAATAATAAAGTATAACAGTTGTTTGCCGATAATGATTATGAGGTTTTCAGATTATTACACAGGGGGTGCCCGAATGAGGATCAGCAATAACCTGATAGCTATGAATACACATCGGCAGTTGAGTATCAACAGTGGTAAAAGTTCAAAATCCATCGAGAAGCTTTCCTCCGGTCAGCGAATCAACCGTGCCGGAGATGACGCTGCAGGTCTCGCAATTTCTGAAAAAATGAGGGCCCAGATTCGTGGTTTGGACCAGGCTTCTCGAAATGCGCAGGACGGCATTTCCTTAGTACAGACCGCTGAAGGTGCGCTAAGCGAAACCCAGGCTATTCTGCAACGTATGCGTGAGCTGGCTGTACAGAGCGCCAACGATACCAACGTGGAAGCTGACCGCTCCGCTCTACAGAACGAAGTAGATCAGTTGGCTTTAGAGATTACCCGTATCTCCAACAACACAGAGTTCAACGAACGTAACTTGCTCAACGGTGGTCTCCAGTCCGGCAACCTTGAGGAGCTGACTTTTCAAATTGGTGCAAACACTAGTCAGAACCTGCAACTGGGCGTTAGAGCTATGGATGCATTCTCTTTAGGTGTGGCTGGCTTAGCGACAAACGCCACTCTTGCCGGTACAGGAGACGTGACCGCAGCAACAGTAACGGGGAATGCTGCGGCGGTAGTGGATGGCAACGTGGTCACCATAACGACTGCTTTTGTCCCTGGAGCGCCAGCACAAAACGCCCGTGCTGAGTTAGGAAACTCTGGTCTAGGATTCATTGCAACTGCTGGCTCAGGCAATATTGCTGGTAATGGTTACTTGATTTCTTTTGTTAATAACACATCAGGGAGTATCGAGGTTAATCATGATGCAAAGACCATTGTTGTAACTGAAAATATACCTGTATTCCCAGATCCAACCCCAGTCGGCCTAACTAATCCAAATGCATTGCCAGTTACTGTGATTGGCACGGGCATTAACTTCACCTTCGGCGGAAACTGGGCAGGAATATTTGTAAATCCAACAGCGGCTCATACATATGGTGGGGCGCTACCGACGCCAGACTCTTATACGGTCAATTTTAACTCTGCTTCAGGGGGTTCGGTCGATGTTACGGGGCTTGCTGCAAATGCTACGTCTGTAAATGGTACCAGTGCATACGCCGGGTTTTCACTCACCCTGGATGGGGGACTTGCCGATGCTCAGACTAACACAATTACACTGGCGGTAACTTCTGCCAGTGCAGCCACCTTTGCCGGTGGGGTGACCGTGGCTGCTACAGTCCAATCCGGTCTCAATATTTCCACGCAGACTGCGGCTAATGGAGCCATCACTACCATCAACAGCGCCATCACTAAGGTTTCTGAAGAGCGGTCAAAGTTGGGTGCTGTACAAAACCGTTTGGAGCATACCATCAAGAACCTGGATACATCCGCTGAGAACCTACAAGCTTCCGAAAGCCGTATTCGCGACGTAGACATGGCCAAGGAAATGATGCATTTCACTAAGAATAACATCCTGCAACAGGCTGCACAGGCCATGCTGGCTCAGGCCAACCAAGCACCACAGGGCGTTCTGCAACTGCTCAGTTAATCCTTACCGCTTCAACTCAGACGCCGGATTTTTCCGCCGTCTTTTTCGTATTGTACGGATTATGACCGCTTTTACATAAAAAAGGGATCTGCTTAGCAGACCCCTTTTATAATGCGCTTATTTGATTATTTCCAGCCAATAATAACTGCAACAAACATGAAAATCGATGCAACTACAAATAATACACCTTGGAATTTCCACTGGAATTTAAACCATTTGTTCCAATCCAATCTTGCTACACCAAGAACACCCATGAGGCAACCTGAAGTTGGGACGATTAGATTTGTAAAACCATCACCCAATTGGAAAGCTAATACAGCAACCTGCTTTGAAACGCCAACGAGTTCTGCAAGCGGTGCCATAAGTGGCATCGTCAATGCCGCTTGACCTGAACCAGATACGACAAAGAAGTTAAATACTGACTGCATGATATACATGAACCAAGCTGTAAGTGCTGTTGGAATGCCACTTAGTGAGTTCGCCATTGCATTTAAAACCGTGTTAAGAACAGAAGGTGTGTTAGCAGAGCTGTGGCCAAGAACCAGTACAATACCTTGAGCCATACCTACTACTAATGCGGCGCCAACCAAGTCTTTTGCGCCGTCTTTAAAGGATTCTGCGATCGTATTGACTGTCATATTATTGAGTTTGAAAATGACACCAATAATACCTGCAACTAAACCCATAGTAAAGAACACCGTTGCAATTTCAGGAATATAGTATCCATGCGTTTGAACACCCCATATAGTCCAAACTATGCCTAACAAGATCGTCAATAATACAAGGACATGACCAAATGTCATCTTATTTGTCTCAATCGTCTTATTTGAAAATTCTTCTCTATAGGCATGATCGGTTTCATATGCCACAGACAATTGTGGATTTTTCTTGATTTTGAAGCCATAGATCATCGTCATAGCGATACCAAGCGCTGTAAAGATTGCCCACATCACCATTCTAAAGACTGAGCCAGAACCAACTTGGATCCCTGCAATACCTTGAGCGATTGCAACAGAAAAAGGATTCATCCACGACGTTGCAAAACCAATTTGTGTCGCACCATAAGTGATTAAGATACCCACAACGGCATCATAACCAAGTGAAATCATCAGTGGCACGACAATCATCGCAAATGGAATCGCTTCCTCTCCCATACCAAATACGGCACCACCTATTGAAAACGCTAAGAACAATGCTGGAATCAACACAATATCCGCTTTTCTATATCGAGTGATAATGTTGATAATGCCTGCGTCTACAGCACCCGTCTTTAAGATGATGCCAAAAGCACCACCAACAACTAGAATAAATGCTACGACACCCACTGCAGATCCCCATTTATCTCCCGTAACTAAACCTTCGAACATGTAGTTAAGAAAACCTACATCGCCCCATTTCTCGAAAATTTTTATGGCTTTTGTTTCCCCTGTGCTTACAAATGCGCCATACTCCTGTACAATAACTGCACCGTCAAGTTCAAGTGCAGCGGCTTTAGATTTTCTAATATTACCAACTTCTTCTTCACCTAGATATACATATGTTCTCGATTCATCCGTAGCATCAATAGTATACACGGTGCCATTGATATCAACATCTTGGACCATATTGTCCTCAATCGTTGCGATTGATAGTTCATTTTCATCCAATACAACATAGTTGACATTGAAAGAACCTGTTGGAATAACATAAGTTAATAAAGCCGCTAATAATACAATAAAGAAAATAATGACATAGGTGTCTGGCATGCGCCATTGTTTTGTAGACATAATTGAACCCCCTTATTTTTTTGATCATTATTTAATATTGCAAATGTTGTGCCAATATTCCAGACCTAAAAAAAGGTGTATTCACCAAATTTATTGGTTAAATAAGGTTGTTTATCTCCCCTTGGCATCCATTAACAACCATTAGAAACCATTAAAAACCATTATCGTCAATTAACTTTATAAGCAAGCTCCGTTAAGACAATCCCTTTCCTGCCCTTCGACATTTCTATCAGGTGTTTCGCTTGTAATTGGTTAAGAATTCTTCTGACTTGATTTTCAGTCCGTTTATATCGACCATTTTGACTTTCTGCAGAAAGGGTACTACGGGAAACCACTCTATCTTCGGCCAATTTTTTTCTAAAAAAATCGAAAAAATACTTCTGCTCGTCATTCAAAAAAACAGTCATATGATTCTTTTCAATTATCTCAGTCATTTCAGCAGGATCAGTCAGTCCATTTCTACTAGTCGCATTAGCACCCTCGTTCAGAGGACCTTTGAAAAAATTCTCATCTGGTAACTCATTTACTGTCAAGCAATCTCCTGTTCGGACTGCAAGCATGTAATTTATGGTGTTTTTTAGCTCTCTGATATTTCCCATCCAGTCATATTGCGTCAATCGATGAATTAAATCTTCAGAAAATCTTACGTTAGAGAACGTCATGGTATTTGTTATATGTTCAAGCAACATCTGAATATCTTCTTTTCTATTTCTCAATGGCTGAAGCTGGATAAATCCCATTTTTAATCTGAAATACAAATCTTCTCTAAAGCATTTTTCATTTACAAGCTGCATTAAATCTTTGTTTGTAGCAGCGATAATCCTTACATCGATTGGTTTAATTTCATTGCTTCCAATCGCCATTATCTCCTTCTCTTCAAGTACGCGAAGCAGTCGTGATTGAACTTTCAGTGAGACATCTCCGATTTCATCAAGAAATATAGTCCCGCCATTTGCTTCTTCTAATAAACCAGTTTTTCCACCTTTCTTAGCCCCAGTAAAAGCACCTTCTGCATAACCGAATAGCTCACTTTCAATCAAATCATCCGGTAATGCACTGAAATTTACTGCTAAAAATGGCGCATCGGCCCTCAACGAATAATTATGAATCGCACTTGCTGCAAGCTCTTTACCAGTACCGCTCTCTCCCTGAATCAATATATTCATATCTGTTTTAGCAAGTTTTAATATTATTTCTTTTAACTTAACTGTAGATTCAGATTTGCCGATGATATCGTCTAAAGTATATTTAGCGACATATCCTTTGCGAATCGCATCTTCCTTAATCCCCTTAGTCATATGATGTGCGTTTAAAGACTTAAAAGAAACACATGTCAAATTGCTATCGCCAATCACAAATTTACTCGTTACATAGTCACTACCATCTATAGTCAAATCCATATTCTCTAGATTGGTATCGTCCATCAAATACATCAGAATTTTCTTGTTGTGAATGACGTTACTAAGCTTATTTCCAACATACGTGTACTTCTTAACTTTCAAAATTTGTTTAAGTATATCATTGATCACAACGATGTTAAATTGCTTATCAAACATGATAAGCCCTGCGTTAAAGCTATCAATCACGCGATTGAGATTCTCATTTAAAGTTGCTATTTCATGCCTGGAAGTCGAAAGGCCTTTGGCAATCTTAATTATTTTTTCTAAATACATCTTGGAAAATGAACCTGATGATTGTTCCATCAAATTTAAAAGGGTTAGAATACGTGCAATCGTTCTAAAATCGAATATCCTCGACCCAATATCGATAACTTCAGGTATGAAAGATGGCACATGTTTGATTTCACCTGGTGTAATCGCTATTTGATACCCCGCAACATCAGTTTTACAACCAGGATAGAACAAGTCGAAAACAACATGATCAAGACCGATTTCAAGTAAAGCATCTTTAACTTCTTGAGCCGTTTCCTTTAAATCGTTTACCAATAGCACTTTTGATTGATTTGGAATCGAGACTATCAAATCAAGTGCATCGTAGTTGACAGTTCTATTGCCAATCACGTACGGCTTATTGGGATTTAAAACATTTAAAACGGAAACTTCTTCAAAAAGGGCTTGACTTGAAAACACCATGTAGTCAGCATCGATCATGGTTTCAATACCTTCATCGCTTGCATAAAGATCAATTTGTACCGCATCGGCAAGAAACACCTGAAGTTGATGTTGTAAGGATATCGCAGTTTCTTTTGAACCCGTAATAAGAGCAAGTTTTTCCATGTATCCTCCAAAAAAAAGCTGTATCGTTATAATAAATCATTATAATTATACAGCATAGTAAACATCAACTAATATTTATTTTTCGAATGTCCCCTTGATGAGTAGTTCGCCATCTCGCAACATATGCTGGCCCTTTGCAAAAACATCACGAATGACGTAGGTTATCGGGTCAACCAATACTAAATCAGCATCAGACCCTATTTCAAGCATGCCTTTACCTTTCAACTTCAACAATTTCGCAGGATTACATGTGATTGGTCTTAATGCTTCTTCCACAGGCATATCATGCTTCATGATCAGTTCTCTAACTGCTTCATAAAGACTCGTCACTTTGCCAACATCAAGCCCTTCAAGAACACCATTCGCATTGAATCTAGGCAGCGAACCCTGACCATCGGATGAAAAAGTCATATGAGAAGACGGTATCCCTTTGTCCAAACCAATTTTATAAGCATCGGATGCCTTTACTTCACCTTCAGCAATAAATGCTGGAACTGTCGATGTTGTGAAATCAATATAGCCACCTTGAGAAGCATACGTTAAGGCTTCATCAAATAATTCTTTATTGCGATTTGCGTGCGTCGGTAAAAACTGACTTGCTGGAATTTCTGAGTTTTTCATCATATGGAACAAGTAATCCAACATTTCTTTACCATCGCCTAAATGGACATTGACGATACCTGCTTTGCCGGATAAAATGCCACCCACCCTTGCATCTGCTGCAGCTCTTGCAAATTCTTCAATCACTGGCGCGGAGCTCCGATGATCTGAAATCGCTATTTCACCAATACCGATAACTGAATCGATCATCATGATATCTTTTTGAATTGATCCTGTTAGCGTGCCAAGTGGCAATCGATATGAACCCGAATAGACATAAGTACTGATACCTTCCTCTTGCAATCCTTTAGCTTTCGCAATCAAGCTTTCCATGTTTCTTGTGATGCCGTCTGTTCCTAGACAACCAACAACAGTTGTCACACCACCTTCGATAAGATCACTTAAAACAATCTCGGGCGTTCTCGTTTTAAAACCGCCTTCTCCACCACCGCCAAGTATATGAACATGGCAATCGACAAAACCTGGAAAGAGCAATTTCCCAGTCCCATCGATTACTTCAACATATCCTTTGAAAAGCGCTACATCAATCACATCTTCCATAAACGCAATCTTGCCCGCTGTAAACATTATATCTTTCTTTCCCATGAAATCCGGGCTATATACCGTGGCATTTTTAATTACTTTTATCATCATCATTTCCTCCACATGCGATTACTTTCACTTTAAATATTGCAATAAGCATGCCAAGTGTCAAGCACCAATTCTTATCGCAATTTCCATGCCATACAAATAGTAGGCAAAAAAGCAAAAACGATGTACAAATAACCATACATCGTTTCTATACGACCCTATTCAACCATTTGAAACCCTTTTTAAACCGTTATGCACCTTAAGGTTGCATCGCACCAAACAATACAAGCCAAGCCAATATCGATTTTGCAACTAGACTTAAAGTGATGTAGAATTTTTCACCGTAGATATAATCTTTCCATTTTCCGACCTTTTTATATTGAAGCACCATGTTCACTGGAAATGTGTTAAAAGCCACAAAATAGGTACCAACGATGGCCCATACGAACCAAGGAACCATATCGAAATTGCCGTTACCGAACATGTAAAGCAGGATCGCAATCCAAGGGCCTATACCAGCGAACGATCCCCATACAAATGGTCCCCAATTAACACTGCCTTTATCTTTACCAGAGTTTAGTTGCTCCATGACAAGACCAAATAAATTCATCGTTGCGTTTAGAATAAAGATGAGTGTCAATGACGCGATGTCGTAGATGCCAAATAGTGTCGCGATCAACACGATCATAATCGAAGAGCTCAGTGCATACTCAAACCATCTAAATTGATTGATGCCTTTTTCAAGATCCGAATTATATTTCTCATTGAGACGCTTTGGTAATGAGATCAATGCATGAGCCGCTGCAGAGATGAGCAAGAACGATGCAACCATGATCCCAAAAGGTAGTTCGAATAATATTTTTGATGCAGATTCCAAAGATTGTGTCTGTGTGTTAAATGCCAAATAGAATTGAGTGATGTTCGGTTTAAATTCCGCGATATTTTGGATGACTGACGTTGCCAAAAACAGCATGACGATACCCTGTAGTAAGTGTAGGCCACCCATGACCATATTAAATTTTCTCAGTTTCTTAGATGTGATTTCTTTCATTTGTTACCTCCCTAAACACTTTATGAAATAATTTATAATTTCTTAAATTCTAATCATCTATTATTTACCCATAAATTTTAAGAAATAACACGTAACGTGATATTTATTTTTTTATTTTTTAACGTATTCTCTGATAACACCATACACTAATTGAAATACCAAAAATAGGGTATATATTGAGAAGTATTATATTATAG
>CAYLNI010000003.1:4868-23702 GCA_964384705.1 uncultured Fusibacter sp. | reverse complement strand
GGGGGTTCACTTATGAAAAAATTTTTCACGGGATTATTACTAATCATCGTCTTGGTCGCAGTCGGAGGATTCATTTTTTTTAGTACCGGCAAACAAGTCGCTGTTGAATGGGATGAAACGGATTATGTCACTGCACTGGATAAGACCAGCATTGAAGTCGCAAATATTGAAGAAATCAACCTCGTCACTTTAGCACGTGGCGATTTTACAACATCTGGCACCAATGAAATTGAGGCATCTTTCACCAATGCCGAAATGAGCGCATTGATCGATACAGCCAATGCAAACGGTGGACCTATCACGAACTTTAAAGTAGCCTTTAATGGCAACAATGAAGGCGAAATGAGTTTCAGAATCACCGATGCATTCATCGATTTTATTCAGGAACAGAATATGATAAAGCTTACAAATCAAAAGACTGCTTATAACTCATTTTTGATGCCGCTTGCCTCTGCAAGCAACAGTGTATCAGACACAGTGATTAAAATCATCTCAAGTGTTGCATCCAACAAACCCGTCTATGCAAGAGGCACACTGTCTCGTGCCAACGATAATGCAGTGAGTATAGATATCACGACACTCAAAGTTGGACAACTCACCCTTGGCGAAGACGTCGTCCAAAAAGTGGAAGATCAGGTACTTCTTTTCGTCAATCGTTTGCTCTCAAGTAGCAATGGCTTCATGATCGAAGAGCTTCGCGTCGAGGATGGCGCACTCTATTATAAAGGCACGTTACCGGCTGAGATAAAAGGGACTCAATTGAACCCTTAGATATTGAACTATAAAAAACTCAAGCATTAGAAAAGCCCTTGTTGATATGATTTTCTATCAATAAGGGCTTTCGTTAGGTTATATCACATGTCATCAATTTTCATCAACATTTATCTATATTCATCAACATTTATCATCATTTATCAACATTCATCTGCATTTATGAGCAAAGTCGTGATGCTCTCACCAGCAACGTTCACTTTACTCAATTGGCCATTTAATCTAATGAAGCATTCATAAGCCTTTTTCGTCCGGTTCAGGAGAACGGCTGTGATAGAGGCATCTGGATTTTTAAAGGCCGTCACTTCGATTTTGTCAGTAAATCTTGACAGTCCTATTCTAATTGCGCCAGGTTTGATGTACTTGCTAAAGTGACCGATATAATCATAGCTTAAGTTGTAAATCAGCTTTCCCTGCCTATAATCAATCATGATAGGGGCGTCGCACAGGTTGTCCACGTGGTTCGGACCACCCTTTTCATCCAAGTAAAGGTTCCAGTCGATAAACGCGTTCATCCCCGCATTTAAACTGCCGATGATTTCGTGCGCATACATTTGGGCATTGATCAATTGACTATCCGCGGAGAACTTCGAATACTCGATGCAGCCTTCCGTGAATATCAAATCTTTATCTGGATACTTTCGTCTCACGAGCTCTATGGCTTCAAAGTGATCGCCGCTGTACCAATGAAAACCGACCGCACCCACAGCAGCATCAGCCACCGCATCACTGCATATCAGATCTGTTCGATCGAAAAGCCTTTCTTTGTTATGGTCCCAAATCATGATTTTAACGTCTTCTAGTCCTGAGCGCTTCATCTCCACCGAGAGAAAATCACGCACAAAATCGCGTTCTTGCTCAGGTGTGTAGAGGCAAGAGTCCCATCTTTGAACAGCGTTGGGTTCATTTTGGACGGAAAGCGCATAAACGGCGTAGCCTTTATTTTTATAGGCCAGAATATACGCACAAAGGTATTTTGCCCAAGTGCTTCGAAACTCAGGTAAGAGTTCGCCGCCATTGTTTTTCTCGCCATTTGATTTCATATACGCCGGTGGACTCCAAGGTGACAGGATGAGCTTCATACTAGCCGCTACCGCTGTTGCTTTTTCAAGCATCGGGAAAATGTACATGGCATCACGTTCAAGTGTAAACCCACTGAGGTCATCAGGTGTCCCTTCTGTAATCGCGCTATAGTTGCCCAGTGAAAAGTCGCAGCTGTCCACAGGGCATCTGCCCAAAGTGTAACCAAGACCATCTTTTCCAAAGTAGTCTTCGATCAATTTTGCTTGAGTCTCCTCGGAAACTTTTGAAAGTACGAAACCTGCTGACTCTGTAAATGCACCGCCAAACCCGATTAGTTTCTGAAAGCCTTCCGATGGATAGAGATTGATGATGTCCGTTTCTTGATTGCTCAGGTCAGGTCCAAAGTTTGCTAGATGCTCAACGGTTGATTTTTTCTTGTTCTTATAAAGCGTCTGTATGATTTTCATGCGCATCCCCCTTTGAAAGTGACAGTGTGTCCAGATAGATTGTACCAGATTCACAGGTTATCCTAAGAGTCACATTCTCAGTCCTTCTCTCAGTCTTACTCTCAGCCACACTTTCACTCTTCGTCTCACTTGGTGTCATAGGCACATTCAAAACGAGCGTCGTCTGTCCCGAAACACGCCTAAAAAAAGTAGTGTTTTGAGCGTCAATCGCGGCGTTTTGAACGTCAACCGTAAGTTCACCGTCGCCGTAACACTTAATTTCAACTTGTACCACATCAAAATCGGTTTTGAAATTGTAGCTGACCGCGTCTGTTAGATTGAGCATGACCACTAAATTTTCATCATCTGGTTGCGGTTCTCCGCCGTATCTCTTGTAATCCACATCGCCCAGTTTTCCTGATTCAAATAAAATGGAAATAGCATCAGATTCTCTCAGATTAGCGCCCTTTGTTCTTTCGGTATGACACTCATAAGCATCATAAGCTTCAGCTGGGATCAGGACTGGAAGGCGCCTATCAAGGGCATTGTATACGGCTTCGTTTATTTTTGCTGCCTTGATGCTTTGAAGCAGAGCATCAAAGATGTCTATCGCTTCAGGTTGGCTCAGCGTACCAATGCCATCTATAAAATTCAAAACCAAGTTCCAGTTTTGGGGTTGGTCAAAGGTCACAGGAGAATTCGTGCAGTCCATTTTTTTATAGCTCCAAAATGACCAGCTGATGCCCAAGCGCTCGTATAGTGGAAACATCGTCGTATACCATGCGATATTGTTCTCACCGCCCTCCCCCATAAAAAGAGGGACGTTCCATTTTTCAGAGGCCTCTATAAAAGGTTGCAAACTCTCAGCGTCTGGGTTGCTCCAATATTTATGAAATTCCAAGACAATCCCATCTATCGCGAAATCGTTCGGCTTAGACGCAAAGATTGAAAAATCCGTTGACCAATGTAACCCTTCTAGTATGATCAAATGGGTGGTATCCACCGAACGAATAGCCGCGATCAGTTTGGCATACAGTGGCATCAACTTGTCGTTGTGTTCGCTGAACCAATTGGGAAGCGGCTCATTGAGCAGATCATAACCTGCCACAAACGGTTCATCTTTATATCTCATAGCCAACATCAGCCATAACTGCGTTAAAATTTCGACATTTTCATCACTCATGAAAAGCTCAGGAAGATCCGATGCGCTGTCGTCTATGTTAGCCCCTGTCTGACCGCCTGGTGCACCGTGCATATCCAAGATGACGTAGATTTGCCATTTTTGGCACCATGCAATCAAACGATCGATTCGCTGGATGGTCGCTGCGTCAAAAGTCACGCCATCATCCGTCATATGATAGAGCTTCCTTGCATTGATAGGCAGCCTTGCTGAGTTGTAGCCCCTCGCCGCAATCTGCTCAATATCACGTTCCGATATATAACTGTCAAAATAATCTTCCCAAAACTTCGAAGCATAGTCCTCACCGCACAGTGTTTCAATCAACGCTTCCATGCGCCTTGGTCTATCGCATTTCGTATACAGTTTCCACATGTAGCCTTCCGGTAAGAACCACCCTCCGAGGCCAAAGCCCCTCAGTAGAATGGGTGATTCCCCACTGTAGAGCTGTGTCCCTTTTGCATAAATAAATGCCATGCGTTATCCTTTCAAAGCACCATCTGAGATGCCTTTGAGTATATTCTTTTGAAAAATTGCATAAAAGATGATGACAGGCAACGCTGCCAAAATAAGTGCGCTGAGTATGGCGGTCCAGTCGCTGCTGTATTGCCCAAAGAGAGTATTTGTGGAGAGCAGCAACGTATATTTTTTGTTGTCCGATATGATGATGAGTGGCAACAAAAAGTCATTCCATATCCATAGGATATTTGTGATCGCGATGGTGACTGTGACGGGCTTCAACATTGGAAACACCACGTAAAAGAACGTTTGAAACGCGTTGCAGCCATCTATGGCCGCCGCTTCCTCGAGTTCAACGGGTATGCCCTTCACAAAGCCGTGGTACAAAAAGATCGCCATGCTGACACCCATCCCCGCATAGATGAAGGATAGACCGACCAAGGAATTTTTGATGTTCAAGATGAGTACGAGTTTATAGAGTGGGATCATGATCGAGCTAAACGGTATCAGCATCGAAAATATGAAAAGTCCCAATATAAATGATGAAAGTTTTGTTTTGGTCCGACACAGCTTCCAGCCTGCAAGCGCCGAGAAGACGATCATGACTGAAACGCTTAAAGTCGCTAAAAAGATGGTGTTGCCTAAACTTCTCAGATAGTTCATTTTATCAAATGTTCGGCTATAATTTTCAATTCTGAACTCAGTTGGCCAAGACATGACATTGGTCAGCAGCTCACCGTTGGATTTAAAAGAGTTGACCAAGGCCATCCAAAGTGGCAACAAGCATATGATTGCGGCGATGCCTAAAAACGTATAGACGCAGATATTGAAAATGAGTCTCTTTTTTTTCATGATGCGAACACTCCTTTCTCGGCCTAGGCTTCATGCTCTTTCTTTCGCATGAGTCTGAGTTGTATGATAGTGATGATGAGTACGATGATGAACAGCACCGTTGATTTTGCAGTGGCGTAGCCGTATCGTATATTGCCTTTGAAAGCTTCCTCATAGATGTTCATCGCAGTGGATTGGGTAGCCCGACCTGGGCCACCTCCCGTGAGTGAATAGATGACATCGAACACTTGGAAACTGGCATTGAGCGTCCAAAAGACACAGATTGTAACAGCATGCCTGATCATAGGCAGGATGATCGACCAAAAGGTCTGCCAACCGCTGGCGCCATCGAGAGTCGCCGCTTCTTTGAGCGAGGATGGCACACCTTGAAGAGCTGCCATATAGATGATCATCAGATATCCCACGGAGCCCCATGAGGCCACTATGATGATGGCGATAAATGCATACTTGGGATCGCCGATCCAAGATTTGTCCAGAAATGTAAAGCCCCAGTTATCCGCCATATAATAAAGCACTTTCGTCACGATGAACATCCACATATAGCCACCGATGATCATACTGATCATATTCGGCATATAGAAGACCGTTCTAAAAAGTCCTTTGCCTCTGTTGATGCTCTCAATCAAAGTCGCAAGCAAAAGTGCGAGGACGTTGGCCACGATGACCATGACGATGACGTATTTAAATGTAAATAAAACAGAGTCCCAAAAGTATTTGTCACCCAGTATTTCCACAAAGTTTGTTATACCAACAAAATTGTAGACTTTATTAAGTCCGTTCCAATCTGTCGTTGCGTAAAAGAGTCCAAGAACAGCCGGAAGGAGTTTAAACAACCCGTATACGATGAGCGCAGGTGCGACAAACAGCATCAGACTGATATTGGGATTGCGTTTATTCATCGGGTCCACCTCCAAAAAGGCATCATTAAAAAAAGGGCGAGCTTTCGCTTGCCCTTGTCGCCTAATCTTTCTTATTTATTGCTGCTCTTATACACTTCGTCCATTCTTTTTATGAAATCTTCTTTAGTCACTGATTTAACGTAGTATTCTTGAAGTAATTTGCCTTGTTCCTCAGTTACTGCTGAAGGAAGTACCAAGTCTTTGTAAGATTTTCCTGCCGCTACGAAAGCAGATGCATCTGCAACCCAACATGCTGGTTGATACGTATGGCTCGTTGCTAAAGGATTAAACGAACACGCTTGGAATAAAGCGGCTGAATCTTGATCGTCCAATACGTAATTTGCAAATTTAAGCGCCAAGTCCATCTCTTTTGCATCTGGATGAACAGCAATCGTTGTCGATGTTGATAAGTTGACACTTGTGGTCGCTTCATTATCGTTGACTGGTAATGCAAATACGCCGAGCTTCATGTCGGGATTTGTCGTCATGATTGTGTTAGCTGCCCATGTGCCTTGAACAAACATAGCGGCTTTACCATTTGCGAAATCAGCTGCGCCCGCTTCAGAGCCAACTTCCATCGCACGGTTGGTGCCATTTTCCATGATCAAATCGATCGGTCCAAAGATGTCGACAACTTCAGAGTAAGAGCCTTCATCCGTATTCATTCTTTCCACCCAATCCGGAATATCACCAGACACTTTGCCACCTAAGGTAAGCGCTGTCATGAGCTGTGGCACCCATTGTTCTTGGAAAGCCAACATAAAAGGCGTATAGTCGTTTGCTTTAAGTACTTCGACGATATTTTTGAGGTCTGTTAAAGTCTTAGGTGCTTCGAGTTTCAATTCTTCAAATATGGTTTTATTGTATAAAACGCCCCATGCTTGACTTTCAAGTGGGACACCCAGAAGCTTACCATCCACTGAAACAGTCGCTTTGACATTTTCGTAGATTTTAGCTGCCAACGGTTCATTTGAAAGATCTGTCAAATAGCCTGCATCGTTGTAAGTTCCGATATTATTGCTGTGAAGTGTGTATAAATCAGGTGCATCGCCGCCTGTAAGTCTCGCTTGCAAGACGCTCTCATATTGATCAGAGCTTGGCATTTCAAGGTTTACTTTGACTTTGATATTTTCTTCAGCCAACATTTTCGCTTCAAATTGTTGAACGTAAGTATCCCACTGGTCCATATACTGTGGAATGCTCATCATGATGTTTAGTTCCGCTTCGCGTGGTGCTTCTGCCTGTGTCGTTGCTTGTGTACCCGCTTGCGTGGTTGTTTCTTCAACAACTGGATCCTTTGCACAGGCAACTGTTAAAAACACCATACAAATCACAAGAGATAAAGCTAAAATCTTCTTCATAATTCTCCCCCTCAAGTCATTATTTTGATTAAGACTTAATACTATAATCTCTTATTTTGCCGAAGGATACATTATCCACTATTGTTCTGATTCGTTGTCTATTTTTAATGTTAATTTCATTTCACCGGGTGTCATATCGAAATGCTTCTTGAATTTCTTATAAAAATGGGGTTGTTCCACATAGCCCACCATAAAACCGACTTCCTTGATGGGGATGTTCTGCTCCAATATAAGCGTTTTTGCCTTCTCCATCCTGAGTGACGTGATATACTCTGCAAAACCTATCCCAACAGTCGCCTTAAAAATTTTACTTAGGTATTCCTTGCTCACGTAAAATCTGGAGGCCGTTTGTTCAAGACTGATGCTTTCCGTATAATTTTCGTCGATATAGGCTTTGATCAACCCAATATCCAATCGATTTCTGTTCTTGATCGATATTTGAATTTCCTTTGATGCTTTGCTGTATAGGTCACATATAAAATAAAGGAGCTGCTTGCTCGTGCTATCGTGGTTGAATACAAAAGACGTTTCAGTCGTGCCAAAAAAATCCCGAACACTGAACTCCTTCTCACTGATAAAGAGTTGGAGCTGATTCATAAGGATATAATACATACAGATCATCACATTTTTGGCGTCACTTGTGTCACTTTGCTTTTCAACCAAATCCACCAGCGCATCAAACACTTTTTTTACCGCACCTACATCACCTGAATACAGACTCTCATGCGCGGCCGTTTTGAGACTATAAAACGCCTGTGCCCAAGGCACTTCTAAAAAGCCCGCTGCCGAGACCTCAAAATCTATATTAGTCTTCACGCCTCGCGAAGCTAACTTTTTCGTGCAATTAAGCAGCTGCTCATTGAGTTCCTCCGGCTTGATCGGTTTAAGCAGATAGTCAGACACATCGAGCTTCATCGCGCTATGAATATAGTCAAAGTCATCGTACCCACTGATGATAAGCACCTCAGCCGTATTGCCCGATTGTCTGAGCCGGCTCACGAGTTCGATTCCGTTCATGTTGGGCATATGGACGTCTGTGATGATGATATCGGGTTTGAATTTTTGTATGAGCTCCAGTCCAAAATCGCCATCTGACGATTCTCCCACGATTTCGAGTCCGAGATCGTCCCATTTTACAAGGCTTTTTATGACTTCCCGAGTCCAAAGCTCGTCATCTATGATCACCACTTTATACTGCATGCAGCGCCTCCCCCTGTGCCATCATTCTCACCTTGATCGTCGTACCCGCGCCATCCACGCTATCCACCATAACGCCGTACTTTTTATCTGGATTTCTTAATCTTATCCGCGAATGGACATTCCCGAGTCCAATATGCATGCTCGTGCTCAGCGCATTTTCAACATTTTTTGCGAGATCCTCTTGAATACTTGCAAGCATCGCCTCAGATATCCCGAGGCCGTTATCGAAAATCGTTAAAAGCAGATCGCCATCCTCCGTCAGTTCGCCTTTTAGAATGATTTGCCAATCGCCTTTCTTATTTTGAAGGCCGTGTTCAAAGCTGTTCTCAATAAGTGGTTGTAAGATGAGCTTCGGAACCATCAAAGTCATCAGAGCCTCAGGGATATCCATTTCAAATGAAATCCGATTCCCAAACCGGTGATTTTGAATGGACAAGTAGCTGTTCAGGTACTTGATTTCCTCACTTAATTGAACCATTTCTTTTGAGAAATTGAGGGAATAACGCATAATATCACTCAGAGCAATCGTGATCGCATACACTTCCGATGCGTTCTTTTTCATGGCCATGCCACCGATGACTTGAAGCGTGTTGTACATAAAATGAGGATTGATCTGCGCCTGTAAAGCCCTAAGCTGCGCATCCTTTCGATCCAGTTCACTTTGATACTCACTAATAATCAGCTCTCTATTACGACTGAGCATGACATCGAAGCTCTCGTGTAAAAACCCGATTTCATCTTGCCTTTTGGAGCTGATCGGACTATGCGCTTCAATCAAATTGATGTTTCTGATATCATTTGCCAGATTGATAATCGGCTTGCTGATAACCATGGACAACACGATGGAGCATAGCATAGAAATCACAACAGAAAGTACCGCTGCGAAAAATCCACCTAGCAGCGTCTTGTTTAGTGCCTGAAGGATGGTCTTATTTGGGACGGCCTGTATGATTTTCATCTTGCCACCCGCCACCGATTGATAAAACCAGAACATGCCGTCTTTTGTCGTCTCATAAACCCCAGAATCTCCTGCGGCGTTTATGATTTCAATCGCCATTGGCTCAGTGATCGCAGTGATGCCATAAAGCCCCTCGATCAGCTCATTTTCTTGATTGAATATCAGGATAGATTCTTGCTCTGTCGTTCTGATTTCCTCTAAAATATCCTGAAAGCTATACGGCCTGATTTTTATAACCGCTAGTAGCAGCGGCGACTTGTCACTAAAGCGGTTCATTTGATGCGTGATCAGTATTTCTTTTTCCGTTCTACTGAACACGAGGTTGCTTTGCACGGACGGCTGTATGCTCTGTTTGTTTATCCACTGAGCCAAGTACTCGGACTGCTCTTCAAACGTCGCCATTGAGCGCTGAGCGTTGAGTATGCTACCATCTGAAAAGTTGTGAAGCTCTATGGAATTGATTCGGCTGTCCATGCTGATTTTCTTATTGAGCTTTGTGATTAGCCTCAATTTTTCACTGTAATTAAGTTCCCCGCCAGAGTTATACCAGGCGGTAATATCCCGTTTAAATGAAGCATCCACTTCCATGTCATAAAATTCGTCCCCATAATTCTCAATCTCCAGCGACAATCTTTCTTGAAGCCACCCCACACTCATGCGGTGGTTGGCAATCACTTGATCTTTCATCGTGCCATATGTGATAATCAGCGCAACTGATGTCACGATCGCTACCGACAGCAGCGAAAACAGCACCATGCTGATAAAGAATTTCTTTCGAATCGACATGTTTTTTATGTTTTTAAATTTGTTAATGTTACTAAGTTTCCCCATACATCCCCCAGTCATGTGTCAGATAGACTTTAGACACCCTATTTCTGAATAGGTAGCCATTTTAAAACGCGCTGAATTTGAGTATCCCAACATGCCCAATCGTGATCACCTGTCGATTCTTCATAGGTAAATTCATAGTCCAATTTTTCAAGATGTTCTTTCATCGTACTATTTTGATGGTATAAAAAGTCTTCCGTACCACACCACATATATATCTTAGGGCGCTGCTTTCCCGATTCCTTTAGTTGAGTGGCCAGGGCCAACAAATCGTTGTTGCTCCCCTTCACTTTGTCTGCTTCTCCAAATACATTGGTCCAAAATTCTTTTTCATCTGTATTTTGATTGAATAGACAGATTGAAGACACATCCAGTGCACCAGATAAAGACGCAACGGCTGAAAATGACTCTGATGCGGCAAGGCCCATTTTCATCGCGCCATAACCACCCATAGAGAGCCCCGCCACAAAGTTATCCTCACGCTTCGTTGAAAGATTGTTAAAGAAAGCATGACAGATCTTCGGCAGTTCGTCAGAAATAAATGTCCAATATTTGTTGCCATGCGCCATATCTGTATACCAGCCTAAATGCGTCGAAGGCATAATGACAGCTATTCCAAGGTCGCTCACATAACGCTCAATCGACGTATTGCGAAGCCAAATTGTATGATTATCACTCATCCCATGCAATAAATACAGGACAGGAATTTTTTTATCACCATCAACCGCGTTCTGATCTTGTTTCTGCTGTGGTAAAATGACATCCATCTGCATCCACATACCTAGGACATCGGAAAAGAAATTCACATTCAATAATGCCATGACAACCTCCACGTGTTCTTTTGTTTCTATTGTAACATTGCTTTGTGAAAATTAGATAGATTGATTTTGGGGAAAATTATGTGGGTATCATAGTAGTGAGGTGATGATATGGACAAAACAACACAAGACTTTTTTGATAAAATGAAAGAATTAACTGGCAAGACCTATGACGAACTTGAAGCACTTTATTTAAGTTCAGGTCTTACAAAACACAGCGAAATCAGAAGCTTTTTTATGGACAAGTTGCAGCTCAGTTATGGCTATTCCAATACACTCGTTCACCTGATCACAAAATCAGATGGCACGAGTATGGCGGATGGTAAAAGCATGGAAGTGCTTCTTGAGGAAATCTACGACGCAAAGAAAATCCAACTCAGACCGATCCATGATGCGATTATGACTGAAATCCAAGATTTTGGCGATTTCGAAATCGTACCAAAAAAAGGCTATCTCAGTCTAAAAAGAAAACGCCAATTTGCCATGATTGGACCAAAGTCCAGCACGCGAATAGAAATCGGCATCAACATCAAAGATATTGATGGTACAGAAAGGCTCATCGAACAACCCAAAGGGAGCATGTGCAAATTCATCGTGAAATTACAGACTTTGGAGGACATCGACGCGGAGCTGATTGGGTGGCTTAAAGAGGCTTATGTGCAGTCGAATTGAAAGACATATAAAACAAAGGCGAGGCAATTTTTTTCAATTTGCCTCGCCTTTGTTTTGTGGACCTTATTCAAATATCGCTACGTTCACTATCATCCGCGACAAAATTTGTATGATAATATCCAACGATCGCAATCAACCCCATCAACATAAACATGGATGTAACTACCCTAATTTCAATCAATTGAAACTTTTGATACATTTCTTCAGTGATAAATCTTACAAAAGTCCCCTTATTGATGATCGCAAATTGACCTTGATGCATGCCAGTACCACCATCACTCACATAAAACATGTTAATGAAAAAGCAAATCGCCGCATTTAGGATCGGAAAAATGGTTGTCAAATCTACACCTACATACGTGAAAAAGTTGATGATGGCCACACCAAAGAATGCGATTATTGTTATGATAAATGCTGTCATCATATAAACCTCTCTTGCAGCTTGAATACCTTCGTGATTTGCACGGCTGATTTGTATATTCATCCTAGCCACAATGTATCTTTTTTATTCACATAGCTAATTTTTCTTGTCTCTTTGTTAATGGCTTTCTCGGTTCCTAGTGAAGTGTTAGAAAAAGTTACAAAAAAATTATTTTGATCATATTATTATCCATAGATACTTCAACTGGCATCCAATTATTCATTCCAATAATATTATCAATAAATTTTAATTTAATATTATCCTCAATATAATCAAGTTTAATTCTAATTCCATTAACGAAATCAATTTTGACTTTTGCTAATATTTCTTCATGATTAGTATTACCAACATTTAAACCTTTAAAAAAATCCAAAGTATCTACAAGCTGAAAAAAATGTAATAGTGGAAATTCACCAAATGTATATTCATATCTGTCAATTATTAAATTATTCAAATTGTACTGATAATACTTATTTGAATCTCTATAATCGTTAGAATACCAAATATTATGCCCAATTATTGTCGCAGCTACTGGGAAAAATATGTTGCTCACAATGTCAGAAGACCAGTATAATCCATCATGCATATAAGAAAAATCATTATTTTTTTGATCATAATCAAGTTCGGATTTAGGTAAATTCCTATATAAGCTTTTTATTCTATCTTCTAAAAACATTATCCCACCAAAAATACCATGGTCTATAACTTGAAACTCTTGAATTCTATACCATAAATAGTCCCAAATTTTTTGATAGAGCTCTTGAGGTAAATATTGCTCTAAATCATTAATATGAAAACTCTTTAGAGCAGGTCGTTTTTGTCTAGTACTATACCCTAAAATATAGTTCGCTGTGAATACATTTTTAGACAATCTTGGATTTGAGTATTTGTTCAATTTTTCTGAATACATTGCTTTGTTCATATATTTAGGTTGTCTTTCGATAGAATATCCAAAATCATGAAAAAAACATATCAAAAACCAGTAAAATTCAAATGATGTTTCCATACTTCTTTGAAATATCATTTTTGCATTTTGAGCTTCAAGAAATGAATTAATTGAAGATTGTAATACTGGAACATTATCGTATAATATTAATCCTAAAAAATATATTGATTCAACATGTTGGAGCCTTGAGGTGTCAACATCATGCAAAAATAAGTTATAATACGCTTCAATATCTGGACCTAATTTACTTCCTCTTCTTAAATATGACTCAATAAATTTACTTGTTTCATTAAGGAGATTCCTATTTTGAAAATTTAAATCATTATAATAATTCCTATTTTGACTAAACATCTCATTGTAATAATACTTTAATGTTTTCATATGTTCTCACTTTTTTTATTTTTTTCTAACGATCTGCCATTTCGGTCGCGCTAGTGACGGAAATGGTGTGTTAAGCGACTTTATTTATTTCTTAATTAATATATTATTTATCTAGAAATTATCTTTTATAAAAATCCTAGGATTCCAACCACAAAAAGAGGTTCTCAGTCTTTGTTTTTACGGTTGAATACATAATAAGGATATGGACGTCAGAATATAGTTTTCCATCCGCAAAAGGTAAAATGGGTTTTCACTTTTGAGTAGCTAGCCATCACCCCCTCACTCTCCTTATTTAAACATCGCTACATTCACATTGCTATTTTACCAACATAGTCATGCTGGGATACATAAATCAAGAAACCAGTTTTTTAAGTATTGGTTTCTTGATTTATTGATTGAATTAATACATTTTTTTAGATGATTTTTCTTCTAAATAGATATCCAATGCTTTGATTCCTCTCCGAGCCAATTTGATCATTAGAATCATCATATAGATACTAATTCCGATCAAACCTATGTAAAGCACTAAAAAAAAGAACACCCCGATTCCACCTGCTACTAAATTGCTACCTACCATTTCCTGATTCTCCTTAGGATTTTATTACTAAAAAGCATGAATGCTTGATTAGTTTGATGTTTCTAAGCACCACAAATTCGAATATGAGTTTGAAGAAAATTGCTCAAATCAATAATAGACATTGCATATTTAACATGTTTTACTTTTCTAAACTATTGTTCAACAGCAAGATTATATCATTAATACGACGCTTATTAATTGCATTCAACCAATTATCGTCCCATTCTCTGATTACGTTAACCTCTCGCAAATACTGAAATGAACGAATTATTCTAGAGGGATTGTAGATTTCTGTTTCTGGTACATACTCTGATAATGTGATAGTATATTCCTTACTAGACTTATCCTCTATACCAAGGTTACCATTTCTCGTAACTTCTATAAACTTATCAGTCAATTGAGGACAGTGTGCAATAAGAAGGGATTTAATATCTTTATAAACCCATTTATCAATAGTAGAGAGTGCATAATAAGGATTCAATGAACCATCAAAAGGATTTAGATAAATATGATTGTAAAAATCTATATCGATTATGCAACCATGTACGATTCCACTACCTCCGAAAGCTCTAACAAAATCAGATATTTTCTTTAACATTAAATCATATTTTTCAAAAACTTTTTTGATAGCATATGCAAAGGTAGACATGTTTTCATAGTAATAATTTACATCATTTTCATCTAGTGATTTTAATTTGCCCCCCTTTAATAAATATAACTTCCCGTTATCATTTTTGTATAAAAATAAATATGAGCCTTCGCGCTTTAACATAAGAACATTACCATCACGCCTGTTAAAGTTTAGGTTTATCCCTAATCCTTTGCAAAAATCTAAATATTCTTCTCTATTGATTTTATGGATTCCATCATTCCAATTATAGAAAACATCGTAATTAGATGTTAAATTAAACCTTTTCAAAGCAATATTTGAGTTACTATAACCTATTTGATTGTCAGCAAATACCGTCTTTTCATGACTGATGAAAAACTCGTTCCTATGATTGTGTCCATTCACATATATCCATCCTGATTGGTATTTATCATTACACCAATCTGTGAACGGCATATGCGTCTGAATGATTACCTTATAATCACCTATTGAATCTACTAATTTGCAGTACAATTTTCTTGTTATTGTAGACAATTTGATTTCATCAATCCTTGATTCTATTGTTTTTCTATAAATACCGTTAAGAGCATTAAACTCTTCATTCAAGCCAGAAAATCCTATTGCGCCAAACACAATAAATGAGCTTCTATTACATAACTCTTGTAATTCGTCTGCACTACTGCGCATAATATCATCTTCTGACAGCTTAATTAATCTCCCATATGGACTCTCGATATCGTAAGTCAACATTAGCAAATTATTCTCTAGAAAGTTCATCCCTAGCTCTTCAAACATCTTACTATATTGGTAGAGTATTTTACTCAGCGATTGTGGTTCAGAAGTGTCATGCCATAATTCATGGTTTCCTAGTGTAACAATAACTTTTTCACTTTCCCATTTCTCTGCAATCAATTGATAAAACATCTCAGTTATCTTGAAGTCAAACGAAATATCGCCAGCAATAAGAAGAAAATCTTTGCAAAAATAAGAATGCACATTTGAGCTCATAGTTGACAACATATTATCCACGACTGCTTCCAAATATAACCTAATTTCTAATTCAGAGGCTCCATTCGGAAACCGCTTGTGAATTTTGTGATTTAAATGAATATCACTTACATAATAAATTGACCTTATGCTATTATCATATCCATCATCTGAATCAAGTTCATGTAATATTGTCTCAGCTGCAATAATTTCATTCTTCTTAACTGGAGTAAAGCTTAGCAACCTTATGTTTGCCAACACATGATTTTCATAGAATTTATCATCTTCTTTAACAGCTTCTGATTTCTCTTCATTTTTTTTTACTTCTTCTGCTATTTCGGTTAAAGCTTGAATTATATTTCTTGTCTGATATTTTTCCGGAACGTATATACTAACACTCTTATCTATTTTTATAGCTTCTTCACAGAGTTCTTTAGTAAGAAATCTAATTGGAAAATACCTGATTGCTTCAACATTACTCATATATGCTTTCATACACAATCGTTTTGATCGCTTTATATCATCAATCCAACCTAGTGCATGCCAGTCCATTTCTATTGCTTTTGTTCTTAGTTCCATTGTCAAGAACTCATCTGGGACACTAGATATCGCTCTAACATTTTTCCTAACAGCATTATCACAGACTACTTGCGAAATATATTTTTTGGGTATGTAACACAAATTAGGCTCATTACTATTCGCCGCATTTATATACAGCTCATCATCCAAAAATCTTTTGCTAACATATCTTACTGCGCTTGAACATTGATAAACAGCTTCTAAACAGATTTCCTTCGTTTGAAATTTTTTAGGAATGAATTTTAAGGCAGAGCCGTTTGACTTTACAGCTACTAAGCAACGCTCATGTGTTAATTCAACATGCTGAACATAATAATATGCATTCTTGTTTAGTAGTCTGGTTATTTCTTCCTCACTGAGATTCTTTGAAATATTAATCATTCGCCCTCAACTTCTCCTTTCAAATCACAAACTCCCATATAAATCAGAATTTATAGTTCTAATTTCTTTCACAACAAATGATTAAAATTATCTATAATTTTCTCTAGATTGTGTATTACAGGTAATCTTCCATCAATTACAATAACAGGACAAACAAGTTTCTTTGCACTTTCTTCAACTGCTTTTGAATCGCGATTTTCTACAAATTTTCGAAATTCCATTTGTTGTGAAAACATATCGCCATCATCAAGAACTCTTGATCCAAACCTTTTTTCTTCCCTCGCTTGAATTCTCTTCAATCGTTCTTCAAGTGGCGTTTGAACCCAGAAAGCAAAATCTATACGAGAAAGAATTTCATCAGTCCAATTCATTGTAACTCCAGAAATAATAAACCAAGGATGAGTCTTTATATTCTCTAAAATTGCAGATTGTACTTCACTCTTCGTTCTCGGGTTAGAAAAAGGTAGCTCCTCTAAATGCTCAGTAACAATTGTACCGTCATTTTCTAAAGCCCATTTTCTTGATTCACTTTGCTCAGGAAAATAATAATCTTCCACATCCATCTCAAAATAACCTATTTGCTTTGCTAATGCGTGAGTTAATGTCGACTTCCCTCCACCATTCAGTCCGAAAATAGCAATCCCTTGAACCATTCTTTATACCCCGCAAATTCAAATTTCACTAGCTGCTATTTAAATAATATTCATTCGCAATGGCTATTAGCATTACACATTGATACCGTTCTTTTTTTCTATGGGAGGGTAGCATCTAATGTTCAACTGTTCACGCGAGTGTTATAAGAAGTGTTTTAATGTTTTAAATTTAGAAATATTTCAACGCCTTCTTCTAACTGTTTAACAAGATTTTCAGCATGATATCTTTTGGTTAAAACTTGATATAAATATTCTCTATGAGATGAAATTACTTTTCTTTTTGAAATATATTGTATGACTGAATCAATATTCTTTCTATTAGGAAAAGGAACTGCTTTAAAGTCACATAAAATCGAAACAGTCATCATAATTCTATTATTCTTAAATCCTATAAGATGATTATCTAAATCATCAGGATAATATTTATATTTGTCTATTTTTTTGATTATTTCCTTAACGTACGGTGTTAAAGTTTTTTCACTAAGATAAAAATATTTCATTAATGAAAAGTACCTTTGAGCAATTTCAATTTTATTTTTTCTTACTCCTTTTTCACATTCTTCAACATTGTTATAATCGAAATGGCAATATTTGATGTTATATATATGTTCATCTCCTGTAATACTGTATGAAATTATTCTATCCCTGTAACGTCCGTTACATAAATAGTCACTTCTATTTGTTCTTACTCTATAAACAACCAATCCAAAAAAAGAAAAATAAACGTAATGTTCAGAGTCAATCATACGTTCCCAAAATGAATGTGAACCAGTTTCATTCTCATTCAACCAGTTATAAATAGGCTCAGACATGAACACTCTTATATGGGATGTATTGCTACTCTTGCCAATGATATATTGTATAAGTTCAGTGTATTCTTATCTTTGGCTACTAATACTATCCTTTTTGCATATCCATTCAAAGATAATTTTAGTAACTAATCTCAACATTTCAACAGAGTAAAAGTTTGCTACATCAACTTTGATAACTTCTTCTAAATCCGTTTCATTTACATTTATCATAGTACAATTTTCTGGCTCAAAATTATTGATTTTACTGTCTAATATGATTCTTTTATTACATAATGCCTCTGGAATTATATCAGATTCATTTATAATTATTCCATCATTAATATCCCTATTGCAATAAACACATTTCTTCATGTTTTACCTCATAAAAACATTTCTTATACCGTTCAGTTGTTCCAGTCACCTCAATGATGGAAATGGCGTGTTATGGGATGGTTTTATCGACAGTGCTAT
Source organism: uncultured Fusibacter sp. (assembly GCA_964384705.1). GTDB lineage: Bacteria > Bacillota > Clostridia > Peptostreptococcales > Acidaminobacteraceae > Fusibacter_C. Next base: position 5,441 of record CAYLNI010000003.1, on the reverse strand, counting down.
GTTAAATCTCATTTATGCATTCCAAAATTTATCTGAATGCTCAAAGTTAAGAAGCTGTTTATCAATACGCTCTATCTTATTAAAAACATTTACAAGTGATTTATAATCACTATCACTATGCCAATACACAGTCCATGGCGTATTACTATTAACTCGACCAATTATTTCATGTAAATATGGGAGATCAACATCGCCTCCAGACCAACCTATAATCACCACATGATTCACTACACTTAATTTGTCAAAAAAATTTTTATGATGATAAGATTGCTTACAAAATTTTTTTGCTTTTGTTTACTCTCACTTTTGATCAATAATTGACCAAAGGAAAAAGCATTGAAGATCCAAAGGTAATGGTACTACATCGAGTATTACATCATGCTCAAGTTGTAAATGTTATTGGCCAATCTAATTGAACGAGAAATCACTTTAAATCTGAATGAAATTGTACATTCTTAAATGTTCAAAATTGTACATTCTAAAGTTGACATTTATAACCTGCTATTAAAAAGAACTTGGATCAAAGTATACTCTTAATTTACCTGCTGGTAGAAAAGCTGTTTTGTATATGAT
>CAYLNI010000003.1:285-4843 GCA_964384705.1 uncultured Fusibacter sp. | reverse complement strand
ATGATCTTATCAGAATTTTTGTGAATGAAGTTTCGAATTCTCTCTATATAAGAATTATCACCAGAGCCGTATTTTGACCAGACTGAATCAATATAGCATTTCCAAACATCGTTCTCAGACTTGATTAAAAAAGAATGATGTGGGTTTTCACAATTTGATTCAATAATTTCTAAGAAATATATTTTCTTATCTGATAGTGCCAATTGACCATTAAGTTGAGCAAGTATTTCGTTTGTTGCGATATGTGAAATTCCAATGGGAGAACTCAATACTAAATCGCCAGCATAATCAGTGCCTCTATAATTAAATTCATCAATAATACAATTCCTAATCAAATTGCCAACGAGAGCTCTCTTTTCTAACTTTTTTTGATGGGATTTGTTATAATGATTTTCTTTAATTTTAGAATAAGTCGCATCAATTTCAAGAGCTAAAGAAGCTTCCTCAAAAAATCCTATTTCTAATATTATGCATAAGTATTCTGTAAATCTTTCATTTGATATGACCAAATAATTTGTTTTATGATACATTTCGTTTCGAATATTGTGGAACTCCAATACTCTATTTGTGAAATTTCGCTCTAAACTAAATTTGCTTGTATATTCTTCAAGAAGCACATTAAATTTGTAATAGTCTTTCTTATCTTTACTTTTAACGCTTTCACGCATAAATTGTTCAAATGAATTATCCAACATTATAAAAGCGTGTCTTCTAGATGAGTCATCATCGTAGTCAAACATAATTTTTGAATAGGCAACTGAATTAATATATTCTTCAATCCATATGGGTTTCATACTAAATTCCTTTTGTGTTTGTCATTGTAAGTATCTAAATAAATTGATTCTAAAACAATCTTCAATTCAATATATTTAGAAGTTCTTTTTTCAACATTCTTTACATGTGAACTTTCAGTGATGTTGTTCATAAATCTATTAAGTAAAAAAAATCCTAATCCAATAAACGTAACAATAGCAAGCAGAGAAGCAACACTTGAAACAGTTGAATTTGAAAACGATTCAATAACATCGCTCATAATATTTATATCAACATTTAGTAAAATTGCTATTGAAACATTAATTATTGCAGCAATGATGATTATCAAAATATTAAAAGTTCTAAATCCAGCTTTTTTATGCTCTAAGTCAATTCTTTTATCAAGTTGATCAATCAAATAAAGTATTTGTTTATCATGATTCCAATTATTCTCAATCAAATATTTAGTTGTTTTCATTTTTCGATATTCTGCTAATTGAATGTAAAGCTTCACATTAATTTGATTAAAGAACTCAAACAATCGTAGATCAGCAACTATTTTTTCTCTTATTTTGATTTCAATTGATGGAATTAGATTTATACAATACAAGAAAATAAAAAATAATAATCCTAAGAAATTGAATATTAAACTGGTAAATTGATTCTTATTGTTAAAAAATGATAACATAAACAGTATTACAAGTCCTATATAAATTATTGCCCCCAAAAAAAGAATTGAGTATATTAAATAATTATAAAATCGTGAATATTTGCGATCTAGCTCAGCGTTTGATATAGCTCTGTACCAGTTAATAATTTCATTCATTAGTGTTCTCCAAAAAAAATACTTTTATAAAATATTAGAATAATCATCGTCGAAAACTCTTCTGGAACTTGAAAAGAGTAAGAAACATCTCGGTGCTTCTCTTGGACTTACCGCTGTTTTACACACTTGGGGACAGACACTTTCTTATCATCCGCATGTGCATTTCATCGTGCCAGGGGGTGGACTTTGTCCTGAATCAGGGGTGTTTAAAATGAGTCGTAAGCGTTTTCTCATCCCCGTTAAGGTGCTGAGTCGCGTTTTTAGAGCCATTTTTTTAAGCGAACTTAAAGCACTCATCTTATCTGGCAAACTTTATTCAGGCTCCTCAAGATCTGCAATGCTAGAGCTTGTAAACATCCTCTATCAAAAGCCGTTAGTGGTCTATGCTAAGGAAAACTTTGATTCACCAAGCTATGTCATCAAGTATCTTTGTCAGTACACGCATCGTGTGGCAATTTCAAACCATCGAATCCGATACTCAGATACTGAGACGGTTGTTTTCTCTTACAAAGACTACCGAGATCGTGGCAAGAAGAAGGTTATGACGCTCTCAAGTACTGAGTTTATCAGGCGTTTTGCCATGCATATACTGCCTTTGGGTTTTTCTAAAGTAAGGCATTATGGCTTTCTAGCAAACTGTAATAAAAAATTGAAGCTTAAAAGGTGCCAACAACTTTAGCGCATCATACCCTCTAAGAAATCTTCTGATTATAGTGCCATCGACTTTATCAAACGCTTTATGGATAAAAAGGCTTTTAAGTGCAGAGTATGTAAAGCAAAAGATGTTATAAATGCGCCCCTATCAGCTGATGCTTTACTCAATTCAAGTTAAATCATTGAAACTGAATAGTCGCCTTTGCCAAATGATTTGCTTCATGGGGAGGGGGAAGGTGCGGCCAAAACCATTAAAACCAAGCATTCAAACCAAGTTTAGATGTGATTACATCGGGTAACATCGACTTTTGATCAATAATTGACGAAAGAAAAAAGCATTGAAGACCCAAAGGTAATGATACGCGACTTCGTCCAACATGACGTTCCAGATGCACTGAAAAGGTGTAGCTTGGAGCGTTATTTTTTTGCGCATCGGAAACATCACTTTATGTTAGCAGAATATATATACTTCTTTTTAAGTAAAGAAAAGACTCCAGATATGGAGCCTTATAACTTTATATTAGTTCTGAAATCAACTCAATGTGATGACACATAGAAGCCTTTTTAGGATATCCAAGATTATGATATTTTCTCACCATGTCATTTTCATGATACATCTTTTCTCCAATTGTAAATGGTTCAAATCTAAATTCATCAATAAAATCAATAAGCTTTTTTAACGCTTGAAAGTATTTACCTTGAACATTTTCAGTTCCTATAATATCATCAGAAATAAAATGTTTTATCATAATCGCTCTTTCTGTTTCTGAATAATGCGTATAATGTAAGGCAACAGCAAAAGCTGGACCTCCACCACTCGGATTCTGCTTTCCAACTATTAGATAATCACCAAAACCATCATAATTATCACGGTACCTCAATAATAGATCTGAAAAGACCTCTTCTTCTATATAATCTGAATTTCTTTCAGCAGACTTAAATCCGTCTTCTATTATAACCCTCATTGAATCCTTAAAAATATCATGATATGTTTTGCTTGTCCTGTCTGATAAAAAAATATGATATTCTATATTCGGATTTTGTTTCGATAATTTTGATAATTCACTTGCAATGCTTGTATTTGTCATATGTAAAAAAGAAATTCTGAACTGATGATATTTTTTTAGCATCTTTTCAACATCATTAATTTCAGTCTTAGTTGATACAACAAAGAGAAGTCTGCTAGTCTCATAATTCTTTAATATTGATATAAGCTTTTTTTCGATGATAAGAAAGTCATCTTTCAAATCACCTTCATATGGATTAATTACTAAAAGGAATGGAATCTTGTCATTGTCCAATTCTGTCAATATTTTGATTGTCGTTGAATTAGTATTTACTGGCTCAATAATCGGAATAACGTTATTGTTATTTCTAATTACACTTGAAATGGCTTTTACTGTTTGCATTTCATATTTTTTACCTCTTAAAAACGGAAAATACATACGACCTCCTAATTAAATATCTTTTGCAATTCTTCTTGTTCTTTAATAGTTAAATTACTGTTTTCTACTAGAAAAGAAAGTGGTTTAATCCATTTTTTTGAAGACTTTAATAACTCTTTACTCGCTCTTTTCTTTAACTGTGCAACTACAAGATCATGTGCATCCAAAACTGGTATTTTCTGAAATTCTGTGCAACAATAATCATAAATTTTATCATCAGTAATATTCAGTTCAACTGAATAGTATTCCTTAATTATATTCTCATACTCTTTTCGTCTCAAAGTATTGAACATAGTAATATGCTTCAAATTTATGAAATGCTCATCTGCCTCTTTAATCAAATGAAACTCATTATTATCATTAAATTCCAATAAGCCTACGTGTTCTGGAAGTAATTTTTTCACTGGTTCAATATTCCTTGAATTCGTGACAACATAAACTTCTTTGAATAATTCTGAGTATGATTTAACTTGTGATAATAATCGACTATTTCTATCCATTTCAGTTTTAATCTCATATACTTTTGAGGTCCCATTAAAAAACACGAAATCTGCAACATTTCTACCTGCTCGTAATTCAGTAACAACAGCATCTCCTTTAATGATATCATATTTTTTGCATATATAGAAATACAGTTCATTCTTGTAAATATATTCCATACGGTAATTGTCTAGTAGTACTTTGTATGCTTCAATGTATAACTTTTTTAAATTACCACTCTCATTAATTCTTCTAAGATTTTTAATTTCATTTGTATATTCATCCAATAGTTCCTGATGTTGATTTTTAATGATTTTTTTAATAAATTTGATATTAAATATTTTAGATAGTTCTCTGTATTTCTTCATGTTTTTTCTCCGTCTATTATGGAACTTTTATT
>CAYLNI010000003.1:0-232 GCA_964384705.1 uncultured Fusibacter sp. | reverse complement strand
ACACATAAACAGATAATTAATGTAATTTCTGCTAACGTTCTCTCGAATACAGAAGGCACTCCTTCTGACCCTTAGGGCAGAAGTGTCGCAGTCATTGCTTCGCAATTACTGTGACATCAGAGTGATTTTGGTAATCGGTGTGTTAGATGTTAGGCAAAGAAATTATTTCTTATAACTTTTTTTGTATTTAGCAACAATTTTATCGGGCTAACAAATCGTGAAGCTTAAATAC
>CAYLNI010000002.1:55330-75123 GCA_964384705.1 uncultured Fusibacter sp. | reverse complement strand
GGCGCATCCAATTTATTCATATGATGAAACGAAGACGATTGCCGATTTAATGCCAATCGGTGCAAAGTTGTTGGGTAGTGAACCAGTTTATTTATCTGAAACAGCAGATCTGACTTTTGATAAAAACGCAAAAACTGTGACAGAAACTGGAAAGGCTTCTATTTATTCGATGCCGATTATCGACAATCAATTCTATTTGGTAACCGTGCTTCCAAAAAGCGAACAATTAAGTGCTTTATATAACTTGCTAATACGAGTAGGACTCATTGCTTTAGGTTTAATCTTCGTTTGTGCCATCGTATCCATCTTTCTTGCTAGAAGCATCAGCAATCCGATCATTGCGATTACTGCAACGGCTCAAAGATTGGCATCGGGTGACTTTACTAAAGACGACCTTGCTAAAAATGAATTTGTACTCAAAAGAAATGACGAAATCGGCATACTGGGCAAAACATTTGAGCTACTACAAGATAATATGCGTTTAATGCTAGGAACGATAAACGATGTCGTCACAAGTGTTACGAAAGAGACACAAATACTAGATGATTCGAGCAATTTGTTGTCAGATGCTTCTAGGGGAATAACGACAGCTACTGGCGATGTCGCAAAAGGTGCGACAGACTTAGCTTCGGATATCACAAATATCTCAAGTGTCACACACAATCTATCTGACGAACTCAACGTCACACTTGCTAGATATGATGCACTTTCAGCTGTATCAGGCAAGACGAAATCCGTCATCGACGATGGCCGTGAAAAATTACAGCTCCTCGTTGCCATTGCAAATGAGAACATCAATATCATCAAGAAAATTGACAACTTAGTACACGTTGTAAGCAATAACACGAACTTAGTGCTAGAAAAAACAGGTGCTATCGATCAAATCGCATCACAGACAAACCTTTTGGCACTTAATGCTTCGATCGAAGCAGCTCGTGCAGGTGAAGCGGGAAGAGGATTTGCTGTCGTAGCGGAGGAAATCAGAAAGCTTGCTGATGAATCGAGCACGACAGTCAACCATATCAAAGATGCAGTAGCGATTACACTTAACTCGGTTGCCAATACAAACAATGAAATGAAAGTGTTGTCAACAAACACGGGACGTCAAGAAATTGCTCAAAACGATCTTGCATCTGGTTATACAAATATCGAATCCAATGCGACTGAAACAATCGGATCGATCAAGTTGTCCACTGACGCGATTCAAGGTTTGTTCAATCAAATTAAAGGTCTAGAAGGCTCTACTGGCAATATCGCAGCAGTTGCGGAAGAAATTGCTGCTTCTTCACAAGAAGTATCTGCAACGACAGAAACGCAAGATTCACTCGTCTTCCATTTAAGAGCTCAAACGAAGGATCTCATCGCCAATGCACAACGATTGGAAGAAGTTGCGAGCAGATTCAGAATTTAATAGAACCATTATAGGAGCGATGTCGTTTCCAAAATAAAAAGAGCGTGACTCAAGTGATGATTAAAATCACTTTGAGTCACGCTTTCTTATTTTTGACGTGCGTTCGAAAACCAATCGATTGTTGCTTGTGCATGCTCGGAAGGAATTTTAACCTTTACCTCTGCATGTAACCAGGCAAGTGTTTTACCTTTAAGATAGTTCCTCATTTGATCTTCTGCTTCTACCATGACGACTTTAATCAGACAAGGACACTTTGTATAAGAATCTGGCAAGTTTTCTTTGTCCAGCAAAATCTCTTTTTGTCTGATTTCCACGCATTGAAAAAATGGCGTCGTACCTTCTACCGCTTCAACAACATCCCAAAAAGTGATGGCATCTGGTCGACGTGCCAGTTCATAACCGCCTTTTACGCCTGGGATAGATGTTACAATCCCTGATTTTCTTAATTTTGTATAGACTTTTGATAAGTATGTCTCGGAGACGCCTTGATAAGTCGCCAAATCTTTTATGCCGACCGTTTTACCAGCTGGCATATCCACCATATATAACAAGCAGTGTAAGGCATACTCGACACCTACAGAAAATTGCATAAACACCTCTCTAATTTCGATATTTATCTCAATAGTAAAGGAATCTATTTTAGAAGTCAATCGTCACAAAGATAAATATAGATAAAAAGTATCTATAATAGAGATTTATAGTTGACAGGGCTGGGTGGTTACCATTATAATAATCGCAGATAACAGTTATCTACAATAGACGCATTTAAAAATTATCAGGAGGAATTAGAATGGAAAACAGTAAGTTGAATGAAAAATTTCATGAGGTTTTGAAAAATGAAGGGGTTGTCTCTATCGTATCATGGGGCATTGGCGAGCCGCACATCGTCAATACATGGAACTCATACCTCGTCGTCACAGAGGATGAAAGGATTTTGGTGCCTGCGTACGCCATGAGAAAAACAGAAAAAAATACACTTCAAAATACTAGAATCAAAATGTCACTTGGAAGCAAAGAAGTCTTGGGATTCAACGACTACCAAGGTACAGGTTTTATTGTCGAAGGCGAAGGCCGCTTTATAGAATCAGGTTCAGAATATGATCTGATGAAGGAAAAATTCTCATTCTTGACAAGAGTTATGGAAATCACCGTTAAGTCCGCGAAGCAAATGCTTTAACTTTATGTGGATTCTTTATAAAATAGATATTGATAATTAGTCAAAATACGCTATTATAAACTTTATACGGCACAAAAAAAGGGTCCTACAAATCAACTGTGTCGATAGGATGTGTGAATGTCTAAATCAAAAAGAATTAGCGTAATTATCAGTATCTATTTTCTATTGAACTTAATACTTGTGTTCAATGGGCAAACATATGCAATGTCCATCGACCCCAAATTAGAAACGATACTCTCAACAGAAGAAATAGAATGGCTTCAAACACATCAAGGTGATACTTTTGCAATAGGTCTAGATCCTATCGCAGGAATGGAATATTTTGAAGCCGATGGAACAGAGCAAGGTTATCTTGTCAACGTTGCCGCCCTACTTTCAAATAAGCTTGGCCTAGATCTTAAAATTATGCCTGAGCTGTCATGGAACGAATCCGTCGAAGGTCTCGCATCTGGTGAGATCCAAGTGCTGTTTGGGGCGAATCCTACCGAAGAACGATTAAAGACGATGGCCTTTACAGATCCGATATATAGCGTACCTTATACTGTTATCAGTCGTATCGATGGCGTTGTTCAAAATATCGGAGATATGAGTGGCAAGGAAGTTGGTTACCTTGAAGGCGATGCCGTTGTGGAGTTGTTTAAAGCCGCATACCCTAACCTAAAACTTTCAGAGAGGTATTTTGATAGCCAAAGTGAGGCATTAGCAGCTTTAAATCGCAGTGAAATCGATGCTTTTATAACTTCTGGTGGCGATGTCGTTTACGATTATCTGTTTAGCTATCCTAAGTTGAAAGTGGTAGCAAATTTAGAGGAAATACGATCTTTAATGACGTTTTCTTCTTTAAAAGCAAACGATACTCTCATCGATATACTTTCAAAGGCCATTGTTAGCTATAACGTGGACTTGACTGGGATGATAGACGAAGCACGCAATCAGTACATACGTAAAATACTCAATTTGTCTGCTGAAGAAAAAGCGTGGCTCAAGTTGAATCCAACCATAAAAGTCGGTGTCCCTACGGATTATATGCCTATTGATTACTATATAGATGGTAAATATAATGGGATCGCTGGTCATTATCTCAATACTTTTGTTGACTTAATCGGCATTGAAATCATAGCCGTTCCAGGTAGATTCGACACGGTCTATGACATGATCAACAAGGGTGAAATCGACGTCCTCAATATGGCTAAGACAGAAGAACGTCTCGAAAAATTCGTTTTTACCGATGCGTTTAGCAATGATAGAGATTTGATTTACGGCCATCGCGATACAGCTTATGTCCATGACATCTACGGTCTGGAAGGCAAAAGTGTTGCCGTTATCGAAGGTTTTTGGCACATTGATCATCTTAAAATGAATCTTAGGAACCCTCAACTTTTGATTGTAGCTGATATTCAAGAAGCGATAGAAGCTGTTGAAACGGGTAAGGCTGAGTATTTCATTGAGACGCCAGCTGTCGCGGAATATTACATCGCTGGTATGGGCTATACAGATGTCATAAAAAAAGGTGAAACATCTTCTGATTCATTTCTTTATTTTGGCATGCTTGAACAACATGCCCCTCTTGTCAGTCTCTTCAATAGAGCGAAACTATTGATCGATTATGATACGTCCAAGTACCTTGGCGTGTTAAACCTTCCAGAGGTCGCCAACGTGACAAATAAGAAGCTTGGCATGATGCTCTTCGGCGTAAGCTGTGTCATCGTCGTTATGATGTTTTTATTACTTAGGTTGCAACGTGATCTCTTTTTGACAAAAGCGCGTGAAAAGTTGATCTATATGGATCCACTGACGGGTATTTACAATAGAAATTATTTCAACCTGATTGAAAAAGACGTGGATCAAAAGCCATTTCCACAAAACATCTTTATCATGGACATCAACAACTTGAAGCAGGTTAACGACCAATATGGTCACATCAATGGGGATCGCCTTATAGATGCTGTATCAGGTATCATCATGCAGATTGCGGAAACCTATGATGGGACTGCTATTCGTATGGGTGGTGATGAGTTCATTCTTTGCTTCTTTGGTACACGCACAGAAAAAATGGATGAAATCTCTCTGCGATTAAAAGAAGCGTTCAAGGTAACTGGACTATATGAGCAGGACAAGCAGTTGCTTAAGAATCTGCAAGTCGCCATAGGATATAGCAATCGTATTGATGTATCCAAAACCTATGAGCAATGTTTCAAGGATGCGGATGCAGCAATGTATCTCAATAAAGCGGCGATGAAAGACGAACTTGTGAAATAATAGATTAAACTTCCATATTAAGGGTACAAAAGGCTTATTCCTTGCGAATAGGCCTTTTTATTAATAATCATACAAAGATTTTACCAAAAGAGTTGTTTTTTTATCTTCTTGGGGGGAGACGTATGGCATACGTTATGATTGGTGGTTTGAGTTTTATTTTATTCTGTTTTTATGACCTTAATAGTATTTTCTGGAAAAACAAATTTTTAAATCTATTTTTCCTATTTGGTTTAGTGGGCATTGGCTTTTCGACATCACGTGTTATTTGGTCATTTCGAGAAATCATTTCAGCCAATTTAGGCCAAAAATATGGATGGTTGGCATTGTCACTCGTTTGCCTAGCATTGTTAATTCATTCACTTTTTTTTGCATTGCCATTTGAAAAGACATATGTGACCCATACGGCAAAAAAAGTATATACCGAAGGGGTCTATGCGTTGTGCAGACATCCAGGCGTCCTCTGGTTCATTGGTATTTACCTGTCACTTTATTTTTTGATTGAACGGCCGCTTATGTTGATCATGGCAATCATGTTTTCATTTTTCAATTTTCTATATATCGTCCTCCAAGATCTTTGGACATTTCCGAAAACATTTATCGATTATGATGTTTATAAAGAAAAGACACCTTTTTTGATACCAAATTTTACGAGTATTCAAAGGTGTTTTACGACTTTAATGCATAATACGGAGGGCGCTTATGACCTTAAAAAATAAACTGCAAACGCAGCCACATGATATCATCTGGAATTCGTATTGTGGCTTTCTTGACTTGGACATAGATCAATATATGGCGATTCAGAATCGTTTAATGATGGAACAAATCGGTCTTTGGAGTGCCAGTGAATTGGGAAAATCGATACTTAAAGGTAAAACGCCTACTACAATTGAAGAATTTAGAGACATGGTGCCATTGACGACTTATGACGACTATGCAGATATTTTGCTACAAAAAAGGGCTGAATCTTTGCCTCAGAATCCGATTATATGGATTCAAACGACTTGGGAAGGCGGTAAGCACCCAATAAAAGTAGCGCCATATACGCGCAGTATGCTCGATGTTTTTAGAACAAACGTAACGGCATGTCTGATATTGGCAACGAGTACCACTAAAGGCAAAATAGCAGTAGAGGAAACGGATAAGCTTTTATACGGTCTAGCGCCGTTGCCATATGCTACTGGTCTGTTGCCTCTGGCACTTAACGAAGAAATTGACATTCAATTTTTGCCTCCAGTGAAAGATGCAATAGATATGACATTTTCTGAGCGCAATAAAGCGGGCTTTAAAATGGCTATGCGCAAGGACGTTGAGCTTTTCTTCGGCATGGGTAGTGTCGCATATGCCATCAGTCAGAGCTTATCAAAGATTACAAGTGGTGGCTCTCATGGTGGCCTGTCATCACTGCTCAAATGTGAACCTAAAATGATCTATCGCATATTGAAGGCAAAGCATATTTGTAAGAAAGAAAATCGCGATTTGAAGCCAAAGGATTTATTCAAGCTCAAAGGGTTTATGGTGGCAGGTACAGATAATAAATGCTATAAAGATGATTTGGAAGAACTTTGGGGCATAAGGCCAATGGAGATCTTTGCAGGCACTGAACCGTCTTTGATTGGAACAGAAACGTCTGCAAGGAAAGGCATGCATTTTTTCCCTGATGCCTGTTTTTACGAGTTTATAAGTGAACGTGATATGTATTTAACGTTTGAAAATCCAGAATATCAACCGAGAACATATCTTATGAATGAAGTCATCCCAGGTGAGAAATATGAAATCGTCTTATCGATTTTAAAAGGTGGCGCATTTGCAAGATATCGCGTTGGCGATGTCTATCGTTGCATCGGGTTGACCAATCATGAGGATGAAACGCGAATTCCAAGATTTGAATACGTGGATCGTGTGCCGCCAATTATAGATATTGCTGGGTTTACGCGAATTTCTGAGTACAACATAAGCAATGCGATACATCTCTCTGGTTTATCAGTTGCAAACTGGACTGCTCAAAAAACATTTACTGAAAATAACCGGCCGTATATGCAACTTTATGTTGAAATGCAAAAAAATGATTTGATGCATTCAGCCGTAAATGAGACGATCATCAAAGAAATATTGACGACCTATTTTAAATATTTAGATCAAGACTATCGTGATCTTAAAAAGATTTTAGGCATTGATCCTTTGGAAATAAAATTGCTTAAATGTGGGACCTTTATGGCGTACAAAAACAAGTATGGTAAAGAGGTCACTAAAATCAATCCAACGCATTTTGAGCTCAGTCAATTGCTTGAAAGTCAAGAGAACGCACATCCTGAAAGGGTGGTGATGTAAATGGGTGGAGGCATTTATGGCTATTTATCCAGTATCGCAGTACTTTGTTATTTGTTTATGATGATGATTTTTGTCAATACGGTGAGGGATCGCATAGTCAATGCCTTTCTACTCATATTGACTGCCATGATTTTTTGGACGGGCGGTTCGTTTCTCATGCGCCTCCAGATGTGGCCATCCTATGAACTTTGGTACCACGTTTCCCTTGGTGGTTTATTCTTGATGATATTTAGTTATTTCAAATTCATTGTTGCGTTTGTTGGAGAGCATAAGAAAGGTATCAGTTTGCTTTACTTATTCACGTTAGGCACCATGTTTTTAATCAATATACCAACCGGTGTATTCTTACATTGGCCAAATATCATCTTCGAAAATGGCAAACAGATCATGGTATACGATAAAATGAATGCATTCGTTTCTTTCATTTTTCTAGTCGCTGGTATTATCATGGTACATGTTTTATATTTGCTTTTTGTCAATTTGAACAAGAACATAAAAATAAAGAAGCAAGTAGCGCCAATCGTCATGGGCATTGTGATTTTGTTTTTGGGTCACTTAGCGTTACTCTTGCCAATTTTTGAAGGTTTCCCAATCGATATCGTAGCAGGTGTTATCAATGCTGGATTCTTAATGTACGCTTTGATTAAAAGACAATTGTTCAAATTAAAACTTATGGCTTCTGAAACTGTCGGCTATATGTTCTGCGTCGGACTCGGCTTTGCCGTTTTTTATAGCTTGTTGCCATTTATTCGGAATCTAGCAAACCTAACGATTGAGGGGCAAGTTAAATACGATTTGCCAATCTATCTCGTCAGCTTTGTCATCATCGTGTCACTACTATTTTTATTGTGGAAAAAAGTGATTGCAGCCATTTTTGTCAAAGATGAAGAAAACCAAAATGACATTTTAAGCAAATTTAGTACGAATGTCTCGAAGAGCTTAAATTTACAAGCAATCTTCGAGTATACGGTCACATCCATAAACGAAGCAACTGGCATCAATAAAATCTATATTGCCATCCCAGAACATGGTACGCGCAATTACATTCTTAGGTACAGTGCGCAGTCGCTTGCTGATTTGTCTTTTGTCATTAAGAAAGATAATCCCATCGTCACGTGGCTTAGCAAAAACGATGGCTATTTAATTATGGATGAGTTTGTCAGTTCCGTAGAATATAAGGCAATGTGGGAAGTTGAGAAGCTGCAACTACACAAGCTCGGCATCAGTTATTGTATCGCATTTAGGGAAAATGACGAGTTGGTTGGTATCCTTTTATTTTCCGATCATGGACGTAAGACGAAGCTTAAGAGCCAAGACATTAGCGTCATTTCATCTATATGTACCGTTGCATCAATCGCGATCAAGAATGCACACATTTATGAAAAGGCATATCTTGAGGCGAGAACGGATGAATTGACTGGCGTGCTGAACAGACGCTACTTCTATGAATTAATTCACAGTGAATTCGAGAAAAACAAAGAGGGGTCATTGGCTCTAATTATTATCAACCTTGACGACTTCAAGCTGTTTAATCAACTTTATGGCGTCAAACAGGGGGATATAGCCCTAAAAGCCATAGCGGATATCATCAAAGCAAGCATAGGAATCAATGGTTTTATTGCAAGATATAGCGCGAAAGAGTTTGCAATCTTATTGCCAGGATATGACGTCTACTTGGCAAAACGCTTGACAGAATCTATTCGCGACCAAATCAGCAATATAGGCAGACACATTCATAATTATCGACAAAAGAGCATCACGATAAGCGCGGGGATTAGCATTGCGCCATTTGGCGCAAAATCGGTTAAAGAATTGCTTGATAATGCCGATCATGCTGTTTATCAGGTGAAACGCAAAGGCAAGAATGCCATAAAAGTATTTGACACTTATGTGACATCGGACAGACAAGTGGCTGATGAAACAGATTATGCCAATGTCTATGATGAATACAAATCGACGATATATGCCCTAACAGCAGCGATCGATGCGAAAGACCATTACACATTCAATCATTCGGATAACGTCGCTGCTTACGCAGTGTCTCTTGCGAAAGCACTCAGTTTAAACAAAGATATTATAGAAAATATTAGACAAGCGGCACTACTACACGATATCGGGAAAATAAGCATTCCTGAACGCATCTTGAACAAACCTGGAAAGCTATCTGAAGAAGAATATCGCGTCATGCAAGGTCATGTTGAAGCGTCCATCGATATCATACGTCACTTGCCATCCCTAGATTATGTCGTACCTGCTGTTTTAGGCCACCATGAAAGATATGATGGCAGAGGTTATCCAAGGCGAATCGCTGGCGAAGACATTCCTCTTACTGCTAGAATCTTAGGCATTGCAGATGCATTTGACGCCATGATTTCTAAAAGATGCTACAAACCTGAAATACCTGTGGATCAAGTACTGAATATATTGCTTGAAGAAGCAGGCAAACAGTTCGATCCACAACTGGTGAGTCTATTTATATCATTGGTGGAAACGGGTCAAGTCAGGGTGGGCAATGTCGAAAAGATAAGTCGTTCTGTGTCAAATGCGACCAATGAAATGGATGAATTTGAACTGCCAGTTATCAGTCTATTGACGAATTAGGATGTTAGGCGCTTTGCGCCAACATCTTTTTTTTATCACAGACCAAAAAGAACAAAAGTAAACAATATGACCACAAGATTGCTAAATATTTATCAATAAACTATACTCCTAATTGAAAGCGGTACAGTGAAGACCGCACATGTTTTGGGAGGAAAAAAATGAATAGAAAAGTATCATTAATCGTTATTGTTATGCTCGTTTTATCGCTTGCATTGACAGGCTGTAGTGGAAAAACAAATGAAACAAGCAATGATAAAGCCATTTTTGTCGCTGGAACGTATGAAGGCGAAGGCAAAGGCCATGCAGGACCAATTAAAGTTGCGGTTACTGTAACGGATCAAAAAATTGAAAGTATTGAACTTATAGAGTTCAGTGAGTCTGACTTTGCAGATGAACCTGCAAAAACTCTAATTGATAGAATTATTGAAGCAAATAGTGGCGATGTCGACGTGGTAGCAGGCGCGAGCTTAACATCAGCCGGCGTTTTGGAAGCAGTAAATGCGGCTCTTGCTTTAGCATATGTCGACGGAGCAAATGTTGCAGGTAGCACCGAAACAACACAAGCGACTAAGGTTCTTGAAAACAAAACGACTGATGTCGTGATCGTCGGAGCTGGTGGTGCGGGATTAACAGCTGCAATCGAAGCGGTTAACAATGGTGCAAAAGTCATCGTCGTAGAAAAGATGCCTTTAATTGGTGGCAATACGAAGTATGCAACGGGTGGTTTAAATGCAGCAAATACGTCGGTTCAAACAGGTCTTGCCATTGAAGATAGTGCTGACTTGTTCTATGAAGACACGATGAAAGGCGGTGGCGAAATCAACAATCCAGAGCTCGTCCGCTTCTTAGCGGATCACTCAGCTGAAACCGTTGAATGGTTAATCGGCATCGGAGCAGATTTGACAGATGTAGGCAGACTTGCTGGTGCAAGCGTCGATAGAGCGCATAGACCAACAGGTGGCGCACCAGTCGGCAATCATATCGTGGATGTTCTTTACGCTGAGGCACAAGCATTAGGTATCGAAATATTCCTTGAGAGCGAAGTTGTCGAAGTTATTGGCGACAGCAAAGCCGTATCAGGTGTCAAAGTAGCTACTGCAGATGGTGAATTCACAATTGAAGCAAAAGCGGTCATCATCGCAAGTGGTGGGTTTGGCGCTAACAATGACCTCGTTGCAAGTTTTGATCCAGCTTTAAAAGGTTATGGCACGACAAATCATCCAGGTGCTACTGGTGATGTTATAGAATTTGGTAAAAACCTCGATATGGCTTACGTGGATATGGAACAAATTCAAACACATCCAACCGTTATGCCTTCAAACAACTACATGATCACAGAAGCAGTTAGAGGCAACGGCGCCATCTTAGTGAACAGAGAAGCGTTAAGATTTGTCAACGAACTCGAAACACGTGCAGTCGTGTCTGAAGCACAACTTGCTCAAACAGGCGCATCGAGCTTCCTCGTATTTGATCAAAGCGTCAGAGAGAGCTTAAGTGCGATCGATGGCTACTATAAAAAAGGGTTCCTGATCGAAGGTGCAACCATCGAAGAACTCGCTAAAAACATCGAAATGGATGCTGCAACATTGAAGACGACGATAGAAACATACAATGCTTCAGTTGCAGCAGGAACAGATGTTGCATTTGGCAGAGAAGATATGCCGAGAGACTTGTCAGTTGGTCCATACTACGCAGTAGAAGTTACGCCAGCTATCCACCATACAATGGGTGGCCTTGTAATCAATACAAATGCAGAAGTTGTAAACAATGCAGGAGAAGTGATCAAAGGCTTATACGCTGCAGGTGAAGTCACTGGCGGTGTACATGGCAACAACAGACTCGGCGGCAATGCACTTGCCGATATTACGACATTTGGTCGTGTAGCGGGCATGAACGCGGCAGCTTCTATTAAATAATTGATCATACAAAGCTTACAGAATAATCTTACAGAATAAGCTAACAGAATAAGTTAAAATATACCCATAAGATATCCTCAATATAGATTTGTTACCCCTAACATTAGAAAAGCAGAAGAGCCGCCCCATCGTGCTCTTCTGCTTTCTCTATGAAAGAGCCTACTTTGAATGGGGACTTCTTTGAAAGGGACTTTAGGTTACATAAGCTATGTGTTAAAATGGTAACGAAACATAACGTCATATCGATAGCAATGAGGATATCGCATAATGATATCTTGAAAGGAACCTTATGAAACTCAGGCAGAAAATCACATTGATTCTCTCGATGGTCATCACGCTGATCATTATTGTTTTGACAGCTGTTATCTATTGGACATGGACAAATGCCATGCAGAAGCAAGTCGCTATGGACGCCATGGATCAAGCGATCATCATCGCGGAGAATGAAGTTGTAAAAAACAACATCGTCCTTGAAAACGGATATATCAATATAACTAATTCTCTTAAAAATATTCAGTTGAAAACTAAGATTCAGTACCTTTACGTCATTGATGAATCTGGTGTCTATTTCTCACATCCTCTGCCGTCACGCGTTAATACAAAAGCTAGCTCTGATGAACTCAAACAGTCACCTTTAGTTGCATCGCCGAGATACTATTATGATATGTCCAGAGATGCGACCGTTGAGGGGTATGCCCCCATATTTACTGAGGGCACACACAGTGGTGTTGTGGTAGTCGGTGTTTATAATGGCCGAATATTTCAGACACTAAGATCCGTCATTTTATTTACAATTGTATTCGCGCTCATAGCGATCGGTCTTGGCATTTTAATCGCCTATAAACTGGCGAGCAATATCAAGCGGGAAATATTCGATCTAGAACCGGAAGAAATCGCAATATTACTCAATCAGAAAGCGCTCATTCTAGAGAATATTGGAGAAGGCATCATGGCCACGGATTATGTCGGCAATATATTGATGATCAATGCCAATGCAAAGCTCTTATTGAATGCGCCTAAGTTGAATGTCGATGGCAATCTGGATGGCCATCAAATAGAGAAATATCTCATGACCATGAAACTACAGAAAATAGATCAATATGAAACGGAAGTGCGCCTTGAAAACGGCGTTATATTAAAACTGCAAATTAAAGCGCTTAATTCTGTGGATTCTCGGTTAGGCTATTTGTTCAAACTTGAGGATATGAGTTTAGTGAGAAGAAAAGCCGAAGAGTTGACAAATATGGTACAGTTGACTCAAGCGCTACGCGCTCAAAATCACGAATTTATGAATAAACTGCATACCATATCTGGACTCATTCAACTGGATGCCTCTGACAAAGCACTACAGTTTATTGAACAAACATCACTTTCACAACAGGAAATCATCGGTGCTTTGGGCAAACAAGTCAAAGTGCCTGCCATATCGGGAATCTTACTGGCTAAATATTCTAAAGCCGCGGAGCAAAAAGTGAAATTGAGAATTCATCGTGATACGAATTTGACGCGATTGCCGGAACATGCAATTGAGGATGATATCACTTCCATATTGGGCAATCTGATAGACAATGCCATAGAAGCACTTGAAGATACTTTAACACCGATAATCGAAGTCAAACTGGTTGATAATGAAACCTTTATGTTGATTGAGGTCAAGGACAATGGTCCAGGTTTGAATACGGCTCAACTCTCGGAATACATGAGCACGGGCTTTAGTACAAAAGGTGACAATAGAGGCTATGGGTTGCCGATTGTTCAAAAGAAGGTGATGCTGCTTTCTGGTAAGCTCTTTTTCGAAAATAATGATGGGCTCATCTGTACAATTACATTGCCGATGCAAGTTAAGGAGGTTACACAGTGATGACGATCTTGATTGTTGAAGATGACCCAATGGTAAGAAGCATCAATGTTGGGTTTATCAAAAAAATAAATGCGAAATATAAAATCTGGGAAGCAGCGGATGTACCTCATGCTATAAAGGTATTGGAGCATGAGGCGATCGATTTGATCTTGCTGGATGTCTATTTGGGAAAAGCGAAGGGACCAGAACTCCTCAAGTGGCTAAGAGAGACACATCGTAAATCTGAAGTGATCTTGATCACTGCAGACAACAGCGTTGAAACTATCGAAGAAAGCTTTAAATTTGGCGCAATCGACTATTTGATCAAACCCTTTAGCTTCAGTCGATTTGAAGAAGCGATCGCTAAGGCGACAGTTCGAATCGAAAGGTTGAAACAGAAAGCGACATTTGGCCAAGCGGATATTGATGCCATGATGCAAGTTGGCTCTAGTAAAGATGCCATTTATGAAAAGGGCATGAATGTGATGACCTATCGCGCTGTAGAACAGGCTCTTTCTAATGCAATGGAACCAGTGACAGCCCAGGATGTCGCCGACATGACAAAACTCGCAAGAGTGACTGTTAGACGTTATTTGGAGCAGATGGTACAGACGGGCACTGCCAGTGAAACACTCTCTTATGGTAAAATTGGACGGCCACAAAAGCATTATATGATGAAAAAGGAGGGCTAACATGAACGTCAAAGGCATATTCTTTACCTTCATGGCGTTAATCCTCTTTCTTTTGATTTGGGGCGTCATATTTATTTTTGAACCGACTGAGGTTGCGGATGTGGTCGTAATCGGTGCAGGTGCGAGTGGCATGTCCGCTTCAATTGAAGCTCATGACAAAGAGGCTAAAGTTATCCTACTCGAGAAAATGCCCTATGTCGGTGGCAATACACTTAGAGCGACGGCAGGGATCAATGGCGTTGGGACTACGCAACAAATTGAGCAGGGCATCGTGGATGATGTAGAGTTATTTAAGAAGGATACGTTTGAATCGGGTCACGATACAAATAATATCCAGATGATCGAGATTCTCGCCTCTGAAAGCAAATCTTCGATTGATTGGCTGACAGAAATGGGGATGGATCTTAAAGATGTTGGCATTTTAGCTGGACATAGCGTCGCCAGGACACATAGGCCATCAGGTGGTCAATCCGTTGGGGCTGAACTCGTGAGAGTGCTCTATGAAAAAGTGAAAACATCGGATATCGATTTAAGGCTTGAAAATAAAGCCGTGGAAATTCTCACGGATAAAACGGGTGCTGTATCAGGTGTGATCGTAGAAGACAAGTCAGGAAAAAGCTATAAAATCAATACGAAAAAAGTGATCATTGCAACAGGCGGTTTTGGTGGTAGTCCTGAAGTTTTCGTCTATTATAATCAAAAACTTAAGGGTTATAACACGACCAATAGCCCAAGTGCAACGGGCGATTTTATCGGACTTGTTAAAAATTTAGAGGTAAAACTGGTGGATATGGATTATATTCAAACACATCCGACGGTTTCGCCGCAATATGGCATTTTAATCACTGAAGCCCTTAGAGGCAACGGTGGTATATTGGTCAACAATTCTGGAAAGCGTTTTGCCAATGAAATGAAGAACCGGGATTTATTGAGTACGGATATACTCGGGCAAAATAATAAGGAAGTCTATTTGATTTTCAATGAAGTAGTGAGAACGTCTCTGGCAGCTAGCGATGACTACATCGATATGGATATCATCGTAAAGGGTGAGACCGTCGCTGAGTTAGCCTCAGCACTTCGACTCGATCAGTTGCAGCTTGAGAAGACCGTTGCTGACTATAATCAATATGTCGCATTGGGTGTCGATGGAGCTTTCAACAGACAGTCTTTGAAAGTTGGCCTTGAAACGGGACCGTTTTATGCCGTTCAGGTGGTTCCGGCTGTCCATTATTGTATGGGCGGCATCTTGATCGATGAAAAAACGCGTGCCATCACCGAGTCTGGAATGCCATTAGAAGGTCTGTTCGCATCTGGTGAAGCGACGGGCGGCATCCATGGATTGAATCGGCTTGGTGGCAATTCATTGCTAGATGCTGTGGTATTTGGTAGGATTGCTGGAAAAAATGCAGTTGAGTAAATGGAAAATTGACGACATGAAATTTTGTGAATGAATTAAAGTTTCTATAAACACATACAGTTCCATCATACTTTCATCACTTTTTGGCGTTAAGATGGGTTTAGTGAAAGGTTATGGAAATTGCAAAATCATTTCGCAATTTCCTCATCTAAATCAAACTTGTAAAAAATAAGGAGTGTATGAAAATGAAAAAATTATTATTGATGTTAACGGTTGGTATTTTAATTATTGGTACGATGGCGATGTCCTTTGCCGATGCGGCATTTGGTCCGGCAGCAATTTATGCTTCGCTGACAAACATGACTGAGCAAGAAGCTTATGATCTCAAAGTGTCTTCTGGTAAGACTTTTGGCGAACTCGCAAAAGATGCAAACGTCTACGATGCCTTTGTTGCTGCAAGTTTGACAGCAAAAACTGAGTATGTGAATAGCTTGGTCGCTTCAGGTGATTTAACACAGGAAGAAGCTGATGCGATCATCACTGCATTTGAAAATTGCGATGGCACGCAAAATCACATTCTTAGAAGCTATCTACAAACAGGATCACAACCACAAGACGGCACAGGATTTGGATTTGGCAATAGAAGATCTATGAATGGCGACGGGACATGTACTGGAACTGGCTTAGGATCAGGAACTGGCGTAGGTACAGGATCTGGGTTTGGACGCGGTATGGGTCGTGGCAATAGATAATTCGTAAAATTATTGGTAAGAACATCAAAAGGGCTTCTGGAATATATTATTTCCGGAGCCCTTGTTTACATAAGCATATATAAGCGCGCAAAATGGGCTGTAAAGGGGTATAATGATTAGAACTAAGATTAGAAAAAAGTTTGAAATAATGAAAATTTATGAAGATTTATGTAGATTTGTGAAGATAACGGAGGCTTTGACATGGCGGCGACTAAGAATATTCTAATAGTAGATGATGAACGCGACATTCGCGAATTGATTAAGGAGTACATGTCAATTGGCGATTTTAAGGTTTATGATGCCTCAGATGGGATGATGGCGCTAAAGCTAATCAGCGAATTGTCGATTGACCTTGTCATACTCGATGTCATGATGCCAAAAATGGATGGCTGGAGTGTTTGCAGAGAAATTCGGTCGACTTCTAAAATTCCCATCATTATGCTTTCTGCACGTGGTGAAGAATATGATAAATTGCTTGGATTCGAACTCGGCGTCGATGATTATGTCGTTAAGCCGTTTAGCCCTAAAGAGTTGATGGCACGTATGAAAGCTGTTCTGACAAGAACACAAGGTCATGAAGCGGAAAATAATGAGTGGATTGCTTATGGGCCATTAAAATTGGACAAAAATGCAAGAACCGTTGAGCTTGGCAATAACCGATTGACCTTGACGCCAAAAGAATATGAGCTCATGCAGTTTTTGATGGAGAATCCCAAGATTGCGTTTTCTCGAGAACAGCTTTTGACTTCTGTTTGGGGGTTCGATTTCTATGGCGACGATCGTACCGTTGATACACATATTAAGATGATTCGCGAACACCTCGGTGATTATCGCAGTTGGATTGTTACGGTTTGGGGTATTGGCTATAAATTTGAACCAGTCATAGAATAAGGAGGCGACATGAAGAGCATTCGCATGAAATTATGGTCTTGGTTAATGCTACTCATCGTGGCAATTTTAGTGCTATTATGGCTATTTCAGGTCGTTTTTCTTGAACAATTCTATGAAACGATGCATTTCAATCGCATTGAATCGCGCACAGATGAAATGATAATGGTTCTTGAATCTGAGGATCGCCTTGATTTAGCGCTCCAATCTGAAGCTGTTTTATCAAAAATCGATTATTTGTCCGAAACCATGCATGTTGGTATAGAGGTATTTGATGAATCTGGAACTGTTGTGTATCAAATCTCAGATGTGTCTGAACCAAGATTTAAAAAATCGATTCGAGAGGCAGTTGATGCAGCATTGTCTGGCAATCGATTTGAAACGACAGCCGCACACATGCGCTTTGACAGCGAGTACTGGGTGTTAGCCCAACCTTTGATGGATTCTGAGAGGGTTATTGGTTGTGTCGTAATCACTTCGCCGATTGAATCTGTTGCCGAGACGACGAATATCATAAAAGTTCAATTGATCTATATTACTGTGATTTTACTAGTGTTGGCGTCAGCGATTGCTTTTGGCGTGTCAAAACAGTTTAGCAAACCGATTGTGAAAATCAGCCAAGCAGCGAAAGAACTGTCAAAAGGCAATTATGAGATTCACCTTGATGTTCAAAGTCAAGATGAAATTGGTCAATTGGCACAAGATATGATGGATGTTGGCGTATCATTGGGACAAATCGATCGATTGCGAAAAGAGTTGATCGGCAATATTTCTCATGAACTAAGAACGCCACTGAGTATCATCAGAGGGTATGCTGAAACGCTTCGCGATGTAACTGGTGACAATCCGGAAAAGAGAAATAGACAACTCGAAATTATCATCCACGAATCAGAGCGTTTAGGACGATTGATTGAAGATGTGCTCAACATGTCGCAACTCGAGTCAGGGTCAGTGGTTATGGACGTCAAATGTTTTGATTTACACAAAACGGTGAAAGATATCCGAAGCCGTTTTGATGTCGTACAGGAAATCATCATCCAGTGTGACGATGAAAACGTCTATGTATCAGGTGATGAGAACAGAATTGAACAAGTGCTATATAACCTCATTGGCAACGCAACGAAACACACACCCTCTGGTTCGGCTGTTGTACTGTCCATTACCCTTAACGGCGAACGCATAAAGGTGGAAGTTGCCGACAAAGGGGATGGCATTCCTGAATACGCATTAAAGCACATTTGGGACAGGTTTTACCAAGTTAAAGATACCGATGATTCAAAACCAGCGGGATCAGGTTTAGGACTTGCCATCGTAAAAGCCATATTGACGAACCACAAGGCTGCGTTTGGCGTCGAATCAGAGTTAGGCCAAGGCACGACTTTCTGGTTTGATTTGCCACGTTGCACGGATGTACAAAAATGATATAATGAATTATCGTTTCATTGTGAAATGAAAAACAATTCATTCTAGTGGTAATATACCCGGAGGCCAAGATGCATTTAAGAAAAGAGTTACCTGAGATTTTTGAACAGTTCGCAGACGCGAGAAAAAACGGTTTTATTTTAGCAAAAGAGTTGAAAGAGAAAAACATCCCGATGGTGGGTACTTTCTGTACCTACATGCCACAAGAATTGCCATTGGCTATGGGTGCAGCTGTCGTATCGCTATGTGCGACTTCTGACGAAACGATTGGCGCCGCAGAAGAAGATTTACCACGTAACCTATGTCCACTGATCAAATCTAGTTATGGATTTGGCAAGACAGACAAATGCCCTTACTTTTACTTTTCCGATTTAGTGGTAGGCGAGACGACTTGCGATGGCAAGAAAAAAATGTATGAGTACCTCAGCGAGTATAAACCAATGCACGTTATGCAGCTTCCAAACACACAGTTTTCAGATGACAGTTTAAGCATGTGGAAAAATGAAATCGTACGTTTAAAGCAAGTATTGGAGCAACAATTTGATGTGAATATAACAGACGAGGCCATCAAAGAGGCCATCGTTCTTAAAAATAATGAAAGAAAGACGCTCAAGCGGTTCTATGCGCTTGGACAATTGGACCCGCCAGCGATTAGTGGCCAGGATATTCTAAAAGTGCTCTATGGATCCACTTTTAAATTCGACCGCGAAGCGAATATTGTCGATGTCAATGCTTTGACAGACCAAATCGAAGCAGCTTACAAAGACGGCAAAAAACTCGAATCAAAACCGCGCGTGTTGATTACGGGTTGTCCAATCGGCGGCGTAACTGAAAAAGTGGTGAAGGCGATAGAAGACAATGGCGCGCATGTCGTTTTCTTTGAAAACTGCATGGGGGCAAAAGCGATTGAAGACCTCGTCGATGAAAGCAATCCAGATGTATACGAGGCCCTTGCTAAAAAATATTTATCGATTGGCTGCTCTTGTATGACGCCAAATCCAAACCGTATCAAGTTACTCGACCAAGCCATTGACGCCTACAAAGTTGACGGTGTTGTCGACGTTGTTCTGCAAGCATGCCACACTTATGCCATTGAGACACTTAGCATCAAGCGCTTTGTAAATGGCGAAAAATCAATCCCATCTACACG
>CAYLNI010000002.1:47751-55226 GCA_964384705.1 uncultured Fusibacter sp. | reverse complement strand
TTCTGGTTCGACGACGACAAAAGGCGTCGTTATATGTGGTAATGTAGTGGAAGAATGGCTAGTCGTGCCAACTGGGTATAACCCAAGAAAGACGATGAATGAGATTTATGTCAGGTTGAAAAATGATCGTGAAGCATATACTGTAACGACTGGTTATGGTCGAATGTTACTTGCTCAGGCCGATAAATCCGTTACAGAGATCACGTGTCATGCCAGAGGGGCACGCTATTTGTGCCCGACTGCAAAGGCTGTTGTCGACATAGGCGGTCAGGATAGCAAGGCGATTGCTCTTGATGTGCATCAATCAGTGAGCGACTTTCTTATGAACGATAAATGTGCAGCAGGAACAGGCCGATTTATCGAAGTCATGATGCGAACCTTGCATCAAGATTTGTCAGACCTTGATGCCTTTGTTAAAGGGCATGACCCAGTACCCATCAACAGTATGTGTACTGTCTTTGCAGAAAGCGAAATGATTGGCTTGCTGTCAAATGGCGAGTCGCCAAATGCGATCGCAATGGGCGTGATAGACGCAATCTGCAAGCGAACGGCAACGTTTACAAAGCGCTTATCATTAACGGGCACCGTCTTCTTTAGTGGTGGCCTCGCACAAAGTGAGATCATACGCGCAACACTCGAAAAACATCTCGGCCTTCAAGTTGTAACACATGAACGCTCTCAGTTCGCTGGTGCGATCGGTGCCGCTCTGATAGGCACAGCAACATCATGAGTCGATGGTGCCAGGCATTTTGACTCACATGCAAATGATTTGCACATCCACATAATAACTCCATATACTTCCTGTATGATGGGGCTATCAAATGAAGGAGGTGTAATATGACAGGTTTATCATTGGCACAATGCATTCAAGAATGCGGTTTAGTTGGTCAAGAGTTGGCAAAAATGATCCGTATGATGCTATCCATGCAAATGTAATTCAAAAATATATAAATAAAGACCGTTGCAAATCTAGCAATATCAACATACTAGATAGGCAACGGTCTTTTTAGTTGTTAGGATTACAAACCTAGATGAGTCGATCTGCCTGGCACCAATAACTCATGATGAGTCAATCTGCCTGGCACCAATAACTCACTCACTTACTCAGTTCTGCGGACACGATGTATCGTTGTGGTGCGGCGCCGATATAGACAAACGGGTAACAGGTCGTGAGTGTCAAGGTTGCGACGTCTGTGGGTACGATGACTGTTTTGTCATCAGCTTCCACGATGCGAATGCCTGTTACTTCGTACGAAAAAAGGCCATTGTCTGTATTGACTATGATTGATGCGCCAATTTCCAAATCGCCCAGCTTTGTGAAAACAGTGTCGCGATGTCCTGACAGCACGCAGTTGTCGGTCACACCTGGGTATGCACTCCCAATATATCTGCCGACGCCTTTTTTGAGCTGAGCGTCTTCAGTGCCTTCATAGATGGGCAGTTCGTAATCGAGTGAAGGGATGATGAGTTGCCCGATGAGATCGCCAGGTTCATATGACACTTCAATTACTTCAGTGGTGGCGTCATCGCCTTTAATCCCTTCCTCGTTGGCTAAAGCGTCTTTCACAGAATTCAACTTGCCTATATAATCCGTTTTTATAGAATAATCTGGTTGAAAGAAAATGGATTTTACGGTTAAACCCACTAATATGACACCTGCGAGCACTAATAATAGTGATGCGCGCTTAAGAAGCGTTTTTTTTGTAATTTTCATTTACTCATTCTCCTATGTTGATGCATAAATATCAAGTCGTTGAAAATGAACGGTCATATACAGTATGCACTTTTTCTATGTCTTTGTATACAAACATGCATGTAAGAAGTGAATGATTTGCATAAATAATCAAAAAATGGTATACTTGAGTGTGCACACTGGTGACGCGTGCATGAACCAAAACACTCCACTATAGCTTAAGCCACTTCGTCAGAGGTGGCTTTTTTGTTTTTAAAGAAAGAAGGTTTAGCGTGTATAACTTACTTATGCAACTCGGTATAGTCCTCGCCTTGGTTTTGGCGGTGACTCTAATTTATTTCAGGCTTAGAAAAAGTCGAAGCATCCGAATTTTAAATGCTTCCCTCACGGTTGAAGAACTGGAACTCCGGGCCAAGCGTACAGCAATTGACCATGTATTGACCTCAAAGCGCGTATTGCTCAACTGGCCAGTAACGCGAGTCAATGAAAGCTACAAAAAGATATTGGATTTATATACGGAACTCAACGATAATTTAAATCATAAGAGGGCTGTTCCCCCTGCAGCTGAATGGCTTTTAGACAACTTCTACATAATCGAAGAGCAAGTCAAAGGCATAAGGGCAGATATGTCAAAAAAAAGCTACTATAAACTCCCTGTTTTGCGCAGAGGGCCCTTTAAAGGCTATACACGTGTATTTGCAATCGCTATGGAGTTTACAGAAAGCGTTGACGGCCAAATAGATGAAAGTACGCTTCTCAGGTATTTAGAAGCGTATCAATCGCATACGATACTCTTCGACCGCGAAATACGTATGATTCCTATGATGCTTAGAATTGCACTCATAGAGAGTACAAGATCACTTTGTGAAAATATTAAAGAAACACAAATCATGTGGAACAAGGCAAACGACATCGTCGATAAATGGTGGTCAGACGACATTTCCGACCCAGAGAAGATCGTAAAGCTTTTCAAAACTACGATTGAGTCCATCGATGAAGTGAACCCTTCATTTATTGAGCACTTATTCTATCGTTTGAGACGTTCTGGAAGGAGTTATTCCAACGTTCTTAGATATATCGATGACCATTTGGCCACCCTGGGAACAGATACTGAGCGCGTCGCTCAAGTTGAGCATAATAGGCAAGCCGTAAGTACAGTATCCATGGGTAATTACATCATGAGTTTTAGGTATATTACGAGTGTCAACTGGTCGCGCTTATTTGATACACTAAGCTTTGTAGAGAAAATCTTAGATGAGGACCCTATGGGTCATTATGCGTCTATGGACAACGCCTCTTGTAGTTATTATGTCCGTCGAATAGAGAAACTGGCTAAACAATATGGCGTTTCTGAACTTCATATTGCACGAGAGGCAATAGCGCTCGCAAAATTAGCCGAAAGTGAAATCGGAGAATGTGGCGCAGAAAACAACGAAGTACTCAGGCGTGCACATGTCGGTTATTACTTGATCGATAAAGGGCTAGATACACTTTTAAAAGGCTTAAAAGGGAAGAGGAATCCTCGTGAAGGTTTTGTACAGAATCTTATAAATTGGACAGCTGAAAAAAAAGTGTCGCTGTTTATAGGTACGATTGCTATATTCACTGCAATAATCGTCTTTGTCGCCTACATGATTGCTTTGAGAACGGACGAATTCGCAACCGTAAATATTCAAACGGTTCTATTGGGAATTTTAGCATGCATAGCACTTGCTATTCCTGCTTCGGAACTCGTCATCGTACTTAACAATTGGGTAATCGGAACGATTAAAAGTCCAGCTGTCTTTCCAAGACTTGAACTTAAGTCGGGGATACCTGATTGCATGAAAACCATGGTTGTTGTCCCTGCAATACTGAGCAACAATCAGCGCATCGATGAATTGCTCGAAAATATTGAAAATCACTATTTGTCAAATCGCGAAGACAACCTATATTTTGCTTTAATTGGTGCATTCAAGGATTCTAAAACGCCTGATATCAACTCAGATCAGGGGTTATTAAATCACGCCATGGATGGCGTTAAGGCATTAAATGAAAAGTATAAACGCGAACAGGAAGATCGGTTTTACTTCTATCATCGAAAAAGTGTCTATAATAAACAAGATGACATTTGGACAGGTTGGGAGCGCAAGCGCGGTGCGCTTATGGAATTTAATGCCATGCTGTTAGGCTCGACGACGACGACTTTTTTCAGATATACAGATAAGTATTTGGATGGCAATTCAATCAAGTACATTATTACTTTAGATGCAGATACTGTACTGCCATTTGATATGGCGAAAAAGATGATTGGCACAATGGCACATCCACTCAACTTGCCTGTTATTGACCCCCAAAGACACATTGTACTTGAGGGTTATGGACTGATGCAGCCTCGTGTTACCTTTGATATGGACAGTTCAAACAAATCGGCATTTGCGCGAATATTTACTGGTTTAGAAGGTATGGATCCTTATGCAAGCGCCGTCTCTGACGTCTATCAAGATTTATTTGGCGAGGGCATCTTCACAGGTAAAGGCATCTATGATTTGAAAGTGTTCTATACCGTGCTCAAAGACGTCGTTCCAGAAAATGCGGTTTTGAGTCACGACTTGCTTGAGGGCTCATACGTTCGTGCTGCTCTTGTGTCAGACTTAGAACTCGTCGATGCTTATCCAACGCGTTACAACTCATACATGACACGATTACAACGGTGGATTCGAGGGGACTGGCAATTAATCCCTTGGTTAAACAAAATCATATATAACAAACACAATCGATTGGTCCTTAATCCTTTGTCGAATATATCCATATGGAAAATCTTTGATAATCTTAGACGGAGTTTGGTCGCACCCTCTATGATCTTGCTCATATTCTTAGGGCTCACAATTCTGCCTGGTAGTGGTTTGTTTTGGATAGGATTCGTAGGTTTGGTCATGTGGTTGCCATTCATTATAGTGACGATCGATCAGATTTCAATAAAGAATTTATTGAGCCATACTTCCAAGAGACACTTGACTGGCTTCTTTGGCCTTAAAGCATCATTTTTCCAAATCGCCTTGAACATACTTTTTTTACCTTATCAAGCGACCGTGACGATCAAAGCTATTGTCATTACGTTGATTAGGGTTTTTATTACAAAGAAGAATTTACTGGAATGGATTACATCAGATGATGCTGAAAAGTTGCAAGACAACACCTTAAAGGGGTATTTGTCTAAAATGGGACTTAGCGCCTTAGTTGGTTTGCCACTTGTGATGCTAACGTATTTATTGAAACCAGAAGCGCTTGTGATCTCTATTGTCATCGCCGTAACTTGGCTCATTGGACCTTTTGTCGCACATCATGTAAGTAAGGGCAGCGATCGCATTACAGAACGATTGGATTCTAACTCGCTTCTAGAACTTCGTAAAACAGCTAGACGTACATGGCGTTATTTTGAAGAGTATGCAAATGCTAAAAACAACTTCCTCGCACCGGACAACGTTCAAGTTGTACCTTACAGAGGCGTTGCACACAGAACCTCTCCTACGAATATTGGATTAGGTTTATTAGCTTCGCTCACAGCTAGAGATTTTGGTTATATTGGTCTTCTTGAGACGATAGTCCATATAGATAAGACGATCAAAACTGTTGAAAAACTGGATAAATGGCATGGCCATTTGTTGAACTGGTATGACACGAAAACGTTGATGCCGTTGAGACCAAGATATATTTCTACAGTTGATAATGGCAACTTTGTATGTTATCTCGTAACACTTGTGGAAGGGTTAAAATCATTTGAGACCTTACCAATCATTGATAGGATCTATTTGCGTGGCATAGAAGACACACTGGCCAATTCTAAAGATAGTCTCTCTATTTTGGATGAACACCTTTCATCCGTTAGAAATGACGAACCTATTGATGCTTTCGCATGGTACACAGCACTACAAAGTTTATTGGATGCGCCAGCACTAAGTGAAGTAGGGAATGACGTATGGAAGATAAAAACCAGTCAAATGTTGGGATCACTTGTGCGCGAGATAGAGACATTTATGCCTTGGCTACAATTAATCGCGTCAGCGCCTGATACATTAGATGAAGATTTCATGAAAAAATTGCGTATGAATTGTACCATGGATGAGTTGGTGAAAACGACCAATCAAATCAGAGAAGCAAATCATAAATTACTTGAGGCTACTGAAAATGAAATAATAAAAGAATGGCACAATAAGTTGGATGATGCTTTAAAAGTTGCCGTTCAAAACAATGAGGCTTTTCTTTCTGAAAACAGACGTTTGATTGAACGCATCAATAAACTCTCTGATGAAACACAGTTCATACATCTCTACGATGAGAGAAGACAACTTTTTTCAATTGGCTATAACTTAGAGGATATGCGACTCACCAATTCATTTTATGATTTATTGGCTTCAGAAGCGAGACAGACAAGTTATATTGCAATCGCTAGAGGAGAGATTCCCGCTAAACATTGGAATAAACTAGGGCGGTCACTCACGATGGTCGATCGCTATAAAGGGCTGATTTCTTGGAGTGGTACAATGTTTGAATACCTCATGCCACTAATCCTCATGAGCAGCTATAAGAATACACTTTTGGATGAAACGTATTCATTTGTCGTTAAAAGTCAAATCAAATACGGCAACCAGCGTAACATGCCATGGGGTGCATCCGAATCTGCATTCAATTCTATTGATCTCAATCTCGATTATCAATACAAAGCAATTGGCGTGCCATGGCTCGGTCTTAAACGAGGCTTGATTGATGATGCCGTCGTAGCACCTTATGCGACATTCTTAGCGCTCATGGTGGATCCGGTTTCAGCTTATACGAATATTGAACGCATGAAAAAAGAAGGCTTAGAAGGACCATACGGCTATTATGAAGCAGCGGATTACACACCGGAACGATTAAAAGACGGTGAAAAGAGCGTTGTCATCAAAAGTTATATGGCGCACCATCAAGGCATGACGTTAATGTCGCTTAACAATTATCTCAACGACAACGTCTTGCAAAAACGATTTTCTCAAGACGTTCACGTAAAAGCGGCGCGCTTATTGCTTCAAGAAAAAGTGCCAATGCACGTGATCTTCACAAAAGACAACAAGGAAAAAATTGTGCCATTCAAAGGCATCCTTTATAAAGAAAACAACGCGTTTAGAACTTTCGATGTACCAAGTAATGTACTACCAAAAGCACATGTACTCTCGAACGGTTTCTATTCAGTGGTTACAACGGACCGTGGAACTGGGTATAGCCGAACAAAAGATATGGCTGTAACGCGCTGGCGTGAAGATTCTATACAGGATCAATACGGCATGTTCTTCTACCTTAAAAATAATAATGCCAATGAAACATGGTCCTCTGCTTATGCACCATACAACGTGATGCCAAAAAATTATGAAGTCGTCTTTTATGGTGATAAAACCACTTACAAACGAACAGACGGTGATATTGATACTTTAACTGAAATCGCTGTTACTTCTGGTGACAATGCTGAAGTGCGTCGTATCAAAGTAAAAAACAACGGCGATGAGACCAATACGATTGAGATCACGAGCTACTTTGAACTGGTCATCAACAATCAGAACAACGACATGGCCCATCCAGCATTTAGCAATCTATTTATGGAAACGGAATACGATGTTGAGCACAATGCTTTATTGGCACATAGAAGGCCACGAAAAGCCGGTGATAAGGATCAGTGGATCGCACAGATTGCCGTTATTGATGGCGAAATATTTGGTGAGTATCAGTATGAAACGGACCGTATGCAGTTTATAGGTCGTGGCAATACTTT
>CAYLNI010000002.1:44529-47739 GCA_964384705.1 uncultured Fusibacter sp. | reverse complement strand
ATGCAAAGAGATAAACCATTGTCCAACACGCTGGGCATTGTGATTGATCCGATTTTCAGCTTCAGACTCAGTCTAAAACTTGATCCGAAGAAATCCATGAGGGTTTCATTTGTAACCATGATCGCGGACAGTCGAGAAGCAATTATGGAATTGCTCACGAAATACAACAACGTTGAAACTTGTGATGCTGCATTTTGGCTTGCTGTTATTAGAAGTCAAGTTGAGACGCGTTATTTGAACATCAAAACTGAAGAGATGATTCTATACCAAAACATGGTCTCTGATATACTCTATCTGAGCCCAATTCGCAAACGATATGAAGCGTTGATGCAACAAAACACGAAGGGTCAATCAGGTCTGTGGCCATATGGCATTTCAGGCGATCGACCAATATTGCTGCTTTCAATGGAAAAAATGGAAGATGTAGAGATCCTTTATGAAATTCTAAAAGCGCATGAGTACTGGCGTCTCAAAGACTTGAGAGTTGATCTTGTCATACTCATCAAAGAAGAAAATACGTATTTCAATCCGCTCAGAGCAAGCGTCAACGAGATCGTAGATTCTGTTCAAACGCTAGATGCTGCGAAGATGAGAGGCGATATATTCATCTTAAATGACAATAACCTGCCACAAGAAGATCTGTATTTGCTTTATGCAGTCGCACGTATGAGCTTTGATGCTCAGAACGGTCCAATGGCAGCGCAGTATGAAGCAGCGTATGAACGCTTTGCAACATTGGGTGCACTACAGGCCATAGCTGGAAATGTGAGCCTGCCTATAAGTAACGAAATTACGCAGCAACCATTAAATAAACCGCTGTCTATACCTCATTTCAATGAGGATGCAAACCTTCAATTCTTCAATGGTATCGGTGGTTTTAGTCCAGATGGTACGACTTACGAAATCCATCTTGAGAATGAGCAGACAACACCACTTCCATGGTCAAACGTCATAGCAAACAAAGATTTTGGCTTCTTGACGACAGAATCTGGAGGTGGGTATACGTGGTACGGCAACAGCCGTGAGAATAAACTGACACCATGGTCAAATGATGCAGTTAGTGATACACCAGGTGAAATCATCTATCTGCGTGATGACACGTTACTAAATGCCCATGACTTATGGACGGTAACCGCTTTGCCTATTAGAGAAACGGAGCCTTACAAAATTGAACATGGCTTTGGTTATACAAAATTCCTTCATCTAAGTCATGGTATCACACAGGAACTCACACAGTTCGTCCCTTTAGAGGGTGCAGCGAAAATCAGCTTGTTGACACTTACAAATGATAGCGATATCGAGCGTACGTTGACTGTGACCTATTACGTGAAGCCTGTAATGGGGGATTTTGAAAGCAATACGGCAATGCACTTGCAAAGTGACATTACGGATAGTGGCACGTTAATCATGCGCAACCCATACAATCAAGGGTTTCCAAATCAAGTTCTATTTATGGAATCGTCACTTTCTGAACGCACGGTCTGTGCTGACAGACATGATTTTTTTGGTAGTGGTAGTCTGCAATCGCCGGAGCTGTTAAAACAAAAGGCTTTGAACAATCAAGTGGGAAGTGGCCACGATGCTTGCTTAGCAATGCAAGTAACTGTTGTGCTGAAACCTTTAGAGACAGTCAAGCTTGTTTTAGTGTTAGGTTTAGCAGAAACGAACGAACATCTAGAAGAGTGCGCAAACCGCTTCAGAACGATTGATATGGCGGAGCAAGTTTTAAGTGAAGTCAAAGCATTTTGGCATGATAAATTGACGACAGTCCAAGTTGAAACGCCTGATGCCGCTATGAACATTTTACTCAATGGATGGCTCATATACCAGGTCATCACTTGTAGAATATGGGCAAGGACAGCATTTTATCAAGCAGGTGGTGCTTTTGGATTTAGAGATCAACTTCAAGACAGCCTTGCGGTACTGACCATTTGGCCGGAACTAGCGAGAGAGCAAATCCTTAAACATGCGGCGCATCAATTTGTAGAAGGCGACGTGTTGCACTGGTGGCATGAACCTGCCGAAAAAGGACCGAGAACGCGCATGTCAGACGATTATCTATGGCTGCCGTATGTCGTTTCAGAATATGTCAAAGTCACAGGCGATCAAACGATTCTCGACGAGATTGTACCATTCTTGGAAGATGCGCCTCTTGCTTCTCATGAAGAAGAACGTTATTCAAGTCCTAAGGTATCAGACGAAGTCGCAACACTTTACGCACACTGTTTAAGGTCATTGGATTATGGTCTTAAATTTGGCGAACACGGACTGCCACTCATGGGTGGCGGTGACTGGAACGACGGTATGAATACCGTCGGTATTGAAGGAAAAGGTGAAAGTGTATGGCTAGGCTGGTTCCTTTATAAAACGCTAAAAATGTTCGTCACACACTGTACGAACAGAGGCGATTTAGGCTCAGCAGAGAAGTATCTCGCAGCTGCAGAAACACTTGCAAAAGCGATAGATGAACACGGATGGGATGGCAAGTGGTACAGACGTGCCTATTTCGACGATGGCAGTATTCTTGGCACAGAAAGCCGATCTGAATGTAAAATCGATGCCATTGCACAAGCATGGTCTGTCATGTCAGGTGCTGGCGATCCGCAAAAATCTCTTAAAGCGATGGCGTCTGTTGAAGATTACCTCATCAATAAAGAAGATGGCATCATCAAGCTATTGACGCCACCTTTTGATAAAGGCGATATGGAACCAGGCTACATTAAGGGTTATGTACCAGGTGTCAGAGAAAATGGCGGTCAGTATTCACATGCCGCGACTTGGGTCATAGCAGCATTTGCCATGCTTGGCGAAGGCGACAAAGCCCATGAACTCTATGAGCTGATCAACCCAATCAATCATAGTAACACGTATCGCGAGATGCTCACTTACAAGACAGAGCCTTATGTTATGGCAGCGGATGTTTATAGCGTCTATCCGCATATAGGTAGAGGTGGGTGGTCATGGTACACTGGTGCGGCTGGATGGATGTACCAAGTAGGCCTTGAGTATATCTTAGGATTTAGCAAAGAGGGCGATGTCATCAATAGTAACCCAAATGCACCAACCAAATGGGGAGACGTCAAGCCGATGGTAAAATATAGATCCAAAGCTGAGAAGCCTGAATAAGTATGGAAAAAGCCGCTGCATTATGCAGCGGCTTTTTTATGCGAGTGATTCATTGGTGCCAGGCAGATCGACTCATTGAATGAG
>CAYLNI010000002.1:36396-44476 GCA_964384705.1 uncultured Fusibacter sp. | reverse complement strand
TCTTGGATCAACATTTCGAGTTCATTGAGTGACTCTTGAGTCATATCAAATTTTTCGCTGATTTTATCGAGTAGCTCACGAAGCGTTTGTTCCAGCGTATCAACGGGGACTTCCTTACCAAAGAGTCGATCTAGTCCAGCCTGCAGCGTTTGCTCCATGACGATTTTGTCCGCATAGGCTATTATGACGCGCTTCATTTCTGGCAGACTGTTCTCATTGTCAGACTGTATATAGATTGGTTCCACATATAAAAGGGAGTTTTCAATAGGTACGACGATAACATTGCCTCTTAGGATTGTGGACCCTTCTTGACCCCACAATGTAAACTGCGGAGAAATTACAGAGTCTTGGTCGATCCGCGATTCAATCATGATTGGTCCTTGTATGGTCTTATCCTTTGGAAAGCGATATAGGAAGATTTCTCCATAGTGCTCACCATCGTTTCTGGCGACGAGCAAAGACGTCATGTTTGGCTTGCCTTTCGGCGTGTATGGCAATATCAAAGCGAACTCAGCGAGCTCATCGATTTTGAACATAACGTAATTCGACTGAACCGTTTGCACATCTGCCATATACTTTTCAGTGGCAATATCCCAGACATCTTCACCATTATAAAAGACGACAGGATTGTCTACATGGTATTTTTGATAGGCATTAGCCTGTAGGTCAAAATACTGTTTAGGATATCTAGTATGCGCAATCAAACCGGATGGGAATGCGTCCTTTTCTTTGAATAGATCAGGATAAATCGATTGATAGGTTTGAATGAGTGGATCCTGTGCATCATAAATGTAAAAATCGGTACTGCCTTCATAAGCGTCTATGACCACTTTGACTGAGTTTCTAATATAATTCACATCTCTCCCATTGAAGTCAAAAACTTGAGAGTAAGGGTAATGTGATGACACCGTATAGGCATCCAAAATCCAATAGAGTTTGCCGTCTTCTTCATTTAAGACGATGTATGGATCGTCGTCATAGGTCAAAAATGGTGCAATAGCCTCGACGCGCTGCATGATATTACGTCTGATGATGATTTTGCTATCATCACTGATGTTGTTGGATACAAAGAGTTTCATACTCCTTTCTCTCAGCGCAAATAGCATTTTATTGAAACCAGTCAATTCGATGCCCGATTCGCCGGTATAGAGTGTTTCAACATTGTCTGAGCCGCTAGGGTAGTCAAATTCTTTTTCGTCTGTATTGACGATGATATAATTGTTAGTAATTTCACCAAAGTATATCTCGGGTCTGTTTATACTGAGATTTGTCGCGGAAACGGGTGGAATATTTTTAAATAATAAAACAGGTTGTCCTTCTTCAGTGACTTGATTGACAGGTGACATGACGATGCCATAACCGTGTGTATATTTTAAGAACTGGTTAAGCCATGTCATCGCTTTATTATCAAGTTTGTATTGGTCGAGTTCTCGAGTTGAGACGAATACCTGTGTATAAGAACCATTTAGATAATATCTGTCCACATCGATGTCTTGAAAATCGTAATATAGCCTGATGCTTTGAATTTGATTGAATGTTTGTTTTAATGGTCGCTCATCATTTATTCTGATATTTCGGATGGTCTCCAAATTGTTTTCGATAACATCTAGTGTTAAGTTCTCGGTATATGGAAATTCAACTAAAGCAAC
The DNA here is from genome assembly GCA_964384705.1 of uncultured Fusibacter sp. Classification (GTDB taxonomy): domain Bacteria; phylum Bacillota; class Clostridia; order Peptostreptococcales; family Acidaminobacteraceae; genus Fusibacter_C. The sequence continues at coordinate 42,827 of CAYLNI010000002.1, read as the reverse complement.
TTTCGACAAGTTGAAAGCTTCTTGTGTAAATTCGATGTTGTAGCTTAAATACTTGCTCTCTTTTGAAATTTCATCTGGTTCTACGACCAGCTTCTGAACAAATTCGCCAGTTAGGAAGAATAAAATGGCGACTGAAACAAGTAATAATGGGCCGATGACAAAAAACTTGAGCTTATTTTTATAGGAAGCAACGATGGTCAATACACCACATGCCAAAGCAAGGAGTGCATAGACGCGATACGCTAAAAGCGTAATCGTGACATCGGTGTAACTGGCGCCATATGCGACCCCACGTGTTGAATAAAGCAGGTCGTAAGTGTGCAGATAAAATAGTGAACCAAGTAATATGAAGAAGGGTAGCAATAGCCATCTGATTTTTTTCAAGAGATCAAATAAGAATGTCGCATTGAGGTCTTTATACTGAAAGGTATCGGCAGGATCTGAGGGTTCATTTTTATACGTTATAACTTCTAAAGCGGCGATGCCAACAATCAATGCACCAACAAAAAAAATCAGAATTTGTAAAATAGATTTTAAGAGTGGCAAAGCAAACATGTAAAAACTGATGTTAAGGTTAAATAAAGGATCGCTCTGCTCGAAAGATGCAGCATTTACAAATTTCAAATAATCCATCCAGAGTAGATTTACGACAATTAAGCTTATCAATGCGCCAATTGAGAATCCAATGAATAATGTATACTTTAATAAGCGCTTATTTGGTATAATGGGTACAGATTGTTTGAGTAAAAAATTAGCATATAGCTGTTTTAGATATACCGTCAGAATTGAACCGAAAAACAACCATATTGGTAAAAACATGAATAATTTGGTGATAATCTTAACCATGAACACACTTTCCAGATTCAATGATTGGAACCATAGAAAATCTGTGAGCAGCTCTACGCCTCTGCTAAAACTCAGAACCAAGAAGAGGATGATCACGGCGGTAATTATAAAAAGTTTTGTTCTAATATTTTTCATAAAAGCCTCCCATAAGACGCTGAAACGAATAAAATAGATCCATCAATATATTGATACCCTTTTATAGGAAAATTGTTTCAACATAACGTCAAATTATCAGAAGAGATAAGGAGGTAATAGATGCAACCGTTTAACAGTAGGGTAACTAGACTATGTGCAACATTGATCGTATATGTGATGATGTCTTTAGCACTCAGTGCTTGTGCAAAGGGCACACCAGAACCGAGCTTGACGATCACAATTGGCGATCAATCGATAAAACCAATACACTATGGTGACAGGTACAATGAAAGCCGTGAAGATATTGAACGCTTTCTAGATTTTCCGTTTGAAAATGCTTCGTGGGAAGAACTACCTTACGTTGCACTTGGTGAGGAAGTCGTCATAGAGGCAACCAATTTTGAAACCGAACTTTTTACAGTTGAAGATGCCATTCTCAAACAAGATGGCACATTTAAATACGGTGAACAATCGACAAATGTTTACGATGTAGAAGTTGTAGACGGTATCGCAAAGTTCCAAATACCTGATCATTTTGCAACGTCACTTAGTTCAAATTCAGAGGATTATAAACCTGGTCATACAATACGGGCATTTGTTTTAAGGTCAAAAATCGATCGTTCAGATTTTGCCTTTGCTTTTGTGATTCGAACCAATGCAGACTGATTCAAAGAAATGAGGCCAATATGTATAAAATATTGATTGTTGAAGATGATTTGACGATTGCGAGAAGCTTAAAAAACATACTTGAAGAGTGGGGCTACGAGGTGTGCCTGATAGAAGATTTTAAAGATGTCATGACGCCATTTGTGGCTTTTGAACCTCATTTGGTTCTACTCGATATCTCTTTGCCCTATTTTAATGGATACCATTGGTGCGCATCCATCAGAACACTCTCAAAAGTGCCCATCGTATTCATCTCCTCGGCTTCTGACAATCTTAACATCGTGATGGCGATGAATATGGGCGGAGACGATTTCGTCGCGAAACCGTTCGATGCCAGCGTGTTGGTAGCTAAAATACAAGCATTGATGCGTCGTGCATATAGCTTTATGGGGCAGACGCATTTGATTCAACATAAAGAGGTCATACTCAATCTCAACGATACGACGCTGAGCCACAAACAATATAAACTTGAGCTGACAAAAAATGATTTCAGAATCATACAAATGTTGATGGAAAATGCCGGAAAGATTGTCAGTCGAGACGATTTGATGACTAGGCTTTGGGAAGGCGATCATTTCATCGATGACAATACACTCACCGTTAACATCACAAGATTGCGCAAAAAGCTGGAAGACATTGAACTGAGCGATTTTATCGTGACGAAAAAAGGCGTGGGCTATTTGATTGAATCATGATGAATCATATCTTATTTGAAACGGATTTGGAGGCACGGATGGCTAAAATATTAAACGCCTATCTCAAACGACATATCAAAGTCGCATTACTCATCGCGATGTACGCTATGATATTTGCCGTGATTTTTAAGCTTCACAACCTGCCTGTGGATGCCGTGGTATACGCTTATGTGTTGTCACTTTTTGTCACGATTTTGCTATTTGGATACGGCTTCACAAAGTTCTATAAAAATCATAAACACTTGATGAATTTATCAAATCACATAACGCTTTCGATTGCGGAGCTCCCAGAGACGGGTGACCTCATCGTCGCAGACTATCAAAGTCTGATAAGGGTCTTATTTGAGGCGCTTCATAAGCTTGAAACGGATTCTGATTACGCGCGAACAGAGATGGTAGATTACTATACGCTCTGGGCACATCAAATCAAGACGCCGATTTCAGCGATGTCACTGCTCGTTGAAAGTGAACCGAGTGAGCGCAATCTGATGATGAAATCAGAACTCTTTAAGATTCAGCAATATGTGGAAATGGTGCTTCAATACTTGAGACTTGAGAGCGAGACGTCTGATATTCGCATCGAAACGCATGATTTAGAAGCGATGCTTAAGGCATCAATCCGCAAATATCGCACGATCTTCATCGAAAAGAACATTAAACTCAATTTTGAAATTGAGCCTATGCGTGTGCTTACAGACGAAAAGTGGTTTTGCTTTGCTTTCGAACAGATTCTGTCCAATGCGCTAAAGTACACGCATGTTGGTGAAATAACCATAGGCGTCGTACCATCAGGCGGTGTGTTAGCCGCACAACCACTGAAACTCATGATTCGCGATACTGGGATAGGCATTCAGGAAGAAGATCTTCCACGGGTATTCGAACGGGGATTTACAGGTTATAACGGTCGTATGGACAAAAAATCCACTGGCATTGGTCTTTACTTATGTAAAAAAGCGCTTAACAAACTATCTCATGCTCTGACCATCCAGTCAGAAGTTGGTGCCGGTACGACGGTCTTTATTGACCTCAGCAGGTCTGAAACGGTCATCGAGTAAACAGCGCTTAATGTCGCATAATTCTAGCTTCATCGAGTAAACTGAGTTTTGTCTATGTGTGAAATTTGCTAACTTACAAAACTGTAAGCTACCAAGGCGAAATGTAAGCCAGGATTATGGCAGCGCATTTCGCTTTTTATTAAAATAGACCTATAATGAATAGGTGCGGCGGTGCAGCATCTGACTTGGAGGGCATATGGCTTTATTGGAAGTTAACAATCTAAAAAAAATTTATGTGACGCGTTTTGGTGGCAATCAAGTGACGGCGTTATCCAATGTTTCATTTTCAGTGGAAAATGGTGAATACGTGGCAATTATGGGAGAATCGGGATCTGGAAAGACGACGCTTCTCAACATTCTCGCTTCGCTGGATAAAGCGACAAGTGGTGAAGTCTTGTTAAACGGCAAATCATTTTCAGCGATCAAAGAAAAGGATTTATCACGATTCAGAAGAGACCATCTCGGTTTCGTTTTTCAAGACTTTAACTTATTGGATAATTTTTCGATACAGGATAATATATTTTTACCGCTCGTATTGTCTGGCAAGAATTTTCTTGAAATGTCTCAGAAATTAAAACCGATTGCGAAAAAACTGGGCATCGATGATATCCTGTCCAAGTTTCCATATGAAATTTCGGGTGGACAAAAACAGAGGGCTGCAGTGGCAAGAGCGCTGATAACGGCACCTGAAATCATATTGGCCGACGAACCGACGGGCGCACTTGACTCAAAATCGACAGATCACTTGCTCAAGATGTTTACGGAGATCAACAACGATGGTCAGACGATTCTCATGGTAACACATAGTATAAAAGCTGCGAGTCACGCAAATCGTGTGCTCTTCATTAAAGACGGTGAAGTGTTTCATCAACTCTACAGAGGCTCGATGTCCAATGATGCCCTTTATCAAAAAATATCGGAGACCTTGACGGTATTGGCAACGGGAGGGGATCAGATTGAGTAAACTATTTTATCCCAAACTGGCTGTGAGCAATATCAAAAAAAATGGTCGCATTTTTATGCCTTACATTCTCATGAACATCGGGATCATCACCTTGTTTTTTATGATGCATGCCATATCGGCCAACCCTGCGCTAAACCAAATGTCAGGCGGTGGTGATCTGAAGCTGATTTTGAATTTTGGCAATTGGGTGATCGGCATTTTTTCGGCGATTTTCATTTTTTACACAAACAGCTTTTTGATGAAGCGTCGGAAAAAAGAAATTGGTCTTTATAACATTTTGGGTATGGGCAAGCGTCATCTAGGCATCATGATGTTTCTTGAAACCTCGATCCTCTCAGTGATCTGTATTGGGCTTGGCATCTTATGTGGTATGATCTTAAGTAAACTCATGTTTCTCGTGATGCTGAAGATCCTAGCATTTGCTGTTCCACTCGCCTTTCATTTGTCACTTAGTAGTGTCGCGTTGACGACTTTTTTCTTTGGCATGGTCTTTATCGTGACACTCATCTATAATTTAGGCCATATCCACTTGAGCAAGCCGATTGAATTATTGAAGGGTTCAAACGTCGGTGAACGTGAACCTAAGACAAAATGGATGATGACTATACTGGGTATCATCTCGTTAGGGCTTGGTTACTATATTGCTCAGACTGTTGAATCACCATTACAAGCACTTCAAATGTTTTTTATAGCTGTGGTTCTCGTCATGATTGGGACCTATCTGTTATTTACAGCAGGAAGCATAGCTGCGCTTAAGTTGTTAAAAAAGAATACTTCTTTCTATTACAAACTCAATCACTTCACTTCAGTATCGGGTATGATCTATAGGATGAAGCAAAACGCCGTTGGACTATCAAATATCTGCATACTTAGTACGGCGGTACTTGTAACACTGTCAACGACGTTCTCCATGTATGCCGGACTTGGAGATGTGCTCAAAGAGCGATATCCAAATGACGTGATGGTCAGAACTTACGATGTGAGTGAACCCAATATTGGAGCAATACAGACAGTGATTGATGAGACGGCTAAAAAACACCATGTTAAAATCGATGACATGATGGGGTATCGATTCACGAGTCTCTTTTCGACGCTTGAAGAAAATCGATTCACAGTCAATAAAACGTTTAATATGACTACTAGTGACTTCTTTTTTATTTTAGTGCCACTTGAGGACTATAATACAATCTATGGTGAAGCGATTGTCTTGCAGGAAGATGAGGCTTTATTGTTCAGCAATACGACGAATTATGGTAAAATGGAACTTACACTTGGTGACAAGACATTTAGAATCGTCAAAGAATTGGATACCTTTGCTGATATTGAGAAGAAGAAAATTCCAATGTCTAAGGATTACATTCTCATCGTAAATGATCCGGTTTCACTTTATGCGAGCTTATTGCCAGGTGAGGATTCCGAGATGTCATATGTGACGATGTTCGATACGAGCAGCACTGAACAGAATGACTTAAATGAAAAGGACTATTTGAACTTTGAATATGATCTTTCAAATACGGTTGAACGCAACATCTCAGATGCCTATATGGAGAGCCGCTTAATGTCTAGAGAGAGTTTTTATACTTTATACGGCGGGATGTTTTTCATCGGTCTATTTCTAGGCACATTGTTTTTGATGGCGACTGTGATGATCATTTACTACAAACAGATATCTGAAGGCTATGACGATAAGGTTCGATTTGAAATCATGCAAAAAGTAGGGATGAGCGAGTCGGAGATTAAAAGATCCATTAAGACGCAGATTGTCATGGTGTTCTTCTTGCCACTGATATTTGCCATAATCCACATTGGCTTTGCCTTTGAAGTTATAACCAGGTTGTTGGCTGTGTTCAATTTTGTCAATGTATCTCTTTTCTTTTTATGTACAGTGGGTATCATATTGGCATTTGCCATCATCTATTTCATCGTGTACTTTATTACAGCAAAAGCCTATTTAAGAATCGTCAAATAATCAGGAGGTTGAGATGCAGGCGTTATCACTAAAGACGGGAGAAGGTAAATTCGAAGTTTTTTTATACGCAGTTTTCATGGGGCGTGATGGGAAAGAGTGTA
>CAYLNI010000002.1:34318-36377 GCA_964384705.1 uncultured Fusibacter sp. | reverse complement strand
ATATTGGCGCTGTAGCGGTTGCGATTCCGAGGAAAAGCCTGAAAGGCGATGGCAGTGACTCGGCAAGTGTCAGCGTCATATGCATCCCAGGTCATAAAGAGGATGGACTCGTCCAAATCACAGCCAAAAGGCTGAGTACAATGTGGGGCTGTCACGTCACGGTGACCGCAGGCCTTCATATTGATAGGGCGACATCCTCGGACATAGAGACTTTAAATAATAATGTTGAGACACTCATCAGTGAGCTTTTGGACAAAACGCAAAAAAATGAGGTTTAGGATTTTATTCCTAACCTCATTTTTGCGTATATAGCTTTCGAACTTAAGATAGATAGGGCTTAAAGCATTCTGGAATTTCTTCAGAGATACTGATGCTTATTTCAAATTTGACGTTATGTTTTTCAGAAAGCACTTCAACTTTAGTGAGCCATTCACATAGTTCTCTTGGTGTCATGATAAATAAGTTGAATACGCCATCAAGGTAGATGCATTCAATGTCGTAATTGCTGCTGACGAGACCGTGTAAAAACGCGATAAGCTCATCTGACGAATTGATAGGGAATTCAGATATATTGATATAGCGTACGTCGTGGTGGATTTCAAGAATGCTCTCATTTGATTCCCCGATAAATACGATGTTGCCTTTGCATGTGCCAACTGCGGCATTTGATTTGGCAATCATATCTTTCGTCTTACCTTCACCTGGCTTTCCAACAAGCAGTTTAATCATAAGTGCCTCCTGTCTTATCTGTATTAGGATGATTCTACTACTAGTTTACCTCGTATTTGCATTTGAGACCATACTTTAATTACAAAAGAGTCATATTTTTATTGTTAATGATCAGAGGCTCTGCGTTCAAACGTGGCTTTATAATATGCTTTATGTGCATACATGGCATCATCCGCTCTAGACAAGGTCGCATAGATTGTTTCGCCAGAATGAACATCGTAGTGTGCACACCCTTGTGCTAATTCCAATTTGTGTGTCGTAGTTTGATTATGTGAATCGATCAAATGCTTAAGCGTCATAAGTAACGTATCAGCGCCATCATCATTTAAATCAGGGCATATTGCGCTAAATTCATCGCCACCTATTCGGAAAGCATCTCCTACATTCGAAAAACAACTATTTAGAATCGTTGCAGTAGATTTTATCAGTTTGTCACCTTCACTATGACCAAACATGTCGTTAATCTTTTTTAGATTGTTAAGATCAAAGACAAATATCGTAACATTGGTGTTAGAGGCACAACGCGCCATTTCTTTATCAAAGGCTGTACGATTTTTGATTTGAGACTGAATGTCGTAATCGTATTGTAGTTCCAAAGAATAAACATAATAAAGGAGAAGACTTAGTGCGACACTTGGCCAAATTAAGAGAAGGTGAGGAAAAGTGATTTGAATAATGGTTGAAACAACTGGAAGTAAAAAAATTAGAAAGAGAATCAATGTATCTGGCCGTGCAACTTTTGCACGATTTTTGAGGATTTCATAGATGACGATGCCATAGTAAAACATACTTACGGTCGTCGGTATAAAAAATACACTGCCGCGAATATAGTGGTTAAGTGCATCAATGTTAAAAATCATACCAGTCCAGTAACTTGATAAACTTAGAAATGAGTTGATGGCTAAGGGAATAATCCATAACGTTCGGCGGCCATATCGGTCATCGGTAGTACCGATAAATTTTAGAAAGACATAAGGCACAGCTGGACTTATAGTAAAACCTAAACTATTGACGAGCTTATGCACGACGATATAATCCGCATTAGAAGGAATGATAATCAAGTTTGCGAGAATTTCCAATATAAGCAGGGCGATCGTCATATACGCTGCAGCTATATGTTTTTTCTATTTTGAATAATGTGGCGTTTAGCAAGGCTGATGGTGAAGAGAAGTGATATAATCGAAAATAAATCTAGAGCAAATAGCGTCGACACGTAAAGTTCACCACCTTAAATAAATGAGTCATACAATTATAACATATAAAATAAATTTTGACATATAGCTTGAATTGTTGGATGCTTTTTTTACTATCCTTTTATTAAGTGTTATGA
>CAYLNI010000002.1:32472-34231 GCA_964384705.1 uncultured Fusibacter sp. | reverse complement strand
ATGAATGACGCATTGTTAAGCTATATATTCCAAGGCATTTTGGGTTTTGTCATATTGCCATACGTCCTTTGGCAGTTGACACATAAATCGCATAACATATCAGATAAAGCGGGTTTAGTGAAGTTCATAGTGGTTTTCATAAGTCTTTTTGCAGCATATTTTATTCTGCCAGATTTTCTGAAACTCCTGTATTTGGTTCTGTTGACATTTATGTTGAATTACAAATTCTTTAAATTGAATTTGATGCAATCATTTTTAACGAGTTTTATCTTCTTGGTTATCTTTCTGACTTCAGAAATCGTAGGGGAAATGGTGGGTCAAATAGCTAATATCATCATAGATAATATCACTTCAAATATCGGGTTTCTTGATAGCATCAAGTTTGCTGTACAGTCTGCCATCTGCTTTTGGATGATCCGCTCTTTCAAACATGAATTTAGCACGCTAATCGTAAATCGTGGTTCACAGAATTAAGAGGCCTGTATTTCTCATCTTGCAAATTAAGAGGAAAGCCTATAAAATATAAAAGTCATTGAACCAAGATCAAGGGGATAGCCCCCTTGATTTTTTTGAGAAAGAATATGGATGCATATAGGAGTTGAAATGAAAGAAAGTGTTATGGGAAGCGGCTGCGAATTGGTGTTTTCGAATGAGCCACTAAAGACAGTTGAAACCATCGAAAGAAGTCTCATCACAAAGTATAGAAAGACGATTTGGACGCGTTTCATCAAAGCGGTGAAAGAGTTTAAGTTGGTCGAAGAAGGCGATCGAATCGGCATTGGCGTATCAGGTGGTAAAGATAGCTTACTACTTTGTAAGCTGTTACAAGAGCTTCAAAAACATGGTGATGTCAAGTTTGAAATAGAGTATTTAGCAATGAATCCTGGTTATATACCAGCAAACGAAGCCCTTATAAAAGAAAATTGCAAACATCTTAATATACCGATCACTTATTTTGATGCGAAGATCTTCGAAGTCGTGGACAAAATCTCAAACGATTATCCGTGTTATCTTTGTGCCAAGATGAGAAGAGGCACGTTATACTCAAAGGCTCAGGAACTTGGGTGCAATAAACTGGCACTGGGTCATCATTTTGATGATGTGATTGAAACGCAACTTATGAATATCTTCTATGCAGGCATGACAAAAACGATGATGCCAAGACTCAAATCTGACAATTATGAAGGACTTGAACTCATTAGACCCCTTTATTATGTACATGAAGAGCACATTAAGCAATTTATAAACTATACAGGTCTGACGCCAATGAACTGTGGGTGCGTCGTCGCAGCTAAAAAAACGTCAAGCAAACGACGTGAGATGAAAGACTTGATAGCCACGTTAAAAAAGAGTCATCCAGATGTCGACAAATGCATCATGAAATCTGCACACAACGTTCAGATGGACTGTGTCGTTGGTTGGCAAAAGGGTGGGGATAAATTTAACTTTTTGGATAACTACAATAAAATTGACGTGTAAACTGCGTCGTGATAAAGTCGCCGAGGATTGCAATCCGGCGACTTTTCGTTGTTTTAGAGCTGAAAAGGGTATAAATAGGACATAGAACCAACTGGAGGTAATCTTATGAATGCTTTTACTCGATCAATCAAACAAATTGTTATTGGGGCAATCAAAGCGTTTGAAACCTATCCAGCCACTATTGCTTTCGCCTTTGCATTTTCTGTGGTTACAATGGTTCGCATACAGCTTGATTGGCCAGAACAAGAAGCTTATAATTTTCTATTTAATTGTCTACATT
>CAYLNI010000002.1:23974-32450 GCA_964384705.1 uncultured Fusibacter sp. | reverse complement strand
GCTATCTTTAGTTTAGCGGCTATTACTGCTGCAAAAAGTAGATTTGACGGCAAAAATCCATTTTTGATCGCCAATATTCTGAGTCTAGTCATGGCATTAATAACATTTCTTTTATTATATATGTTTGGATTATATTCTGAAGGTTTGGATGTCGCTCGTAGCACTAGGCTGTCTAACTTAGCAATAGCACGTGTCACAGCTGCGATTGTAGTCAGTTTTATAGCATTCATCCTGCTTGCTGGACAGAAGAAGGATCAATCGGATTTTTCGCATGCATTTTTCATGACACATAAGGCTTTCTTTATCGCTTGGTTATACGGCATGGTCATCATGGGTGGTGCATCTGCAGTGGCAGGCGCTATTCAGGCACTTTTATATAATGACATGAGTGTGAAAGTGTATGAATATATTGGAACACTGACGGGTTTCTTTGCATTCACGATTTTTGTCGGTTATTTTCCTGACTTCACCAAAGACCGTGTGGATGAAAGACGCGAAATCGTTCAAAAGCAACCGAGATTTGCTGAAGTATTGTTTAGCTATATCATGGTGCCAATTGCATTAGCCATGACAGCGGTGTTGCTATTATGGGTCGGAAGAACTGTTTTTTCTGGACTCAGTGTTCCGTTCAGTCAGTTGTCTGGGATTGCAACAGGTTACACAGCGGGTGGACTTTGGTTATACATCATGGTGACACATCATGAAAATGGTCTCGCAAAATTTTACAGAAATTTCTTTCCAATTGCAGCATTGATCATTCTTGCAATTGAAGCTTGGGCAATCTTTGTTCAAATCGACAAATTTGGCATCAAGACGATGGAGTATTCCTTTATAATCATGTGGCTCATAGCGGTTTCTGCGGCAGTTTTGTTGATACTCAAAAAAGCAAAAGCAGAACCCATCATCGCTATGATACTTTGTATGATGGCCATAGTGACGGTCTTGCCAGTTGTGGGTTATCATGCGTTACCAGTTACCTCACAAAGCAATCGTTTGGAATCACTTCTAATAGAAGAAGGCATGTTGGTCGATGGGCAAATCGTTCCTGCAGCCACTGACCCGACGATTGATAAAAAAGAGGCGATAACCGATTCAGTGATGTTCTTGGCGAATGCACAAGATGCAAAATTGCCGACTTGGTTTGATCGGGATTTAAATTCGCAAGTGACGTTCTTATCGAGATTGGGATTTGAGCAAGTTTGGCCAACTAACGATTGGGGCATCAATGAACCTTATACGGGAACCTATTTAACCCTGCCAAATGCAACACTTAATATCGAGGATTACACTTGGTCTATAAAAATGCAGGTGTTCAAAGAGGGCGATCAAATGTCGGCTACGATTGATGGCGATAAGGGTCAATACCTGATCGACTGGATCGTAGGTAAAGGCGATAGCGTGCCTGCACTTAAGATTGAACGCGATGGCGCAATTCTCGTCGACCAAGATCTAAACGCATACCTTGATGCCATTCTCATCAAATACCCACCAGGCAGACAAGGTCAAGTTCAAGCGACTCAAGACGATATGACCCTAGTCATAGATACTCCGGATATACGCGTCATGCTAGTATTCAGCCAAGTGGACATCAATATTGACAACCAACAAGATCGAATCAATTATTGGATAGGTCTTAACGACATCTACCTATATGAAAAGCCATAAACATCAAAAAACCAACCTCGCACATTTAGGGTTGGTTTTTTATTGGAATATTGAAATTTCCTCATTTATTTTATGGTTTCTAATAGAGCGGGTTCATAGCCATTAAGCTCAATTGCAATACTTTTGATCACTATAGGTTCGAGAGGTTTATCGTTCCGATCCACTTTAACAAGGGCGATTCGATCGACGATTTCCATGCCTTCCGTTACAAAGCCAAAGCTGGCGTATTTGCCATCAAGCGTATCTGAATCCTGGTGCATGATAAAAAACTGTGAACCAGCCGAATCCATATCGCGCGTTCTGGCCATGGAGATAACCCCACGGGTGTGTTTTAGGCCATTTGAAAAACCATTTTCATTGAATTCACCTTTTATGGTATATCCCGGACCACCCATACCCGTTCCAAGTGGGTCACCGCCTTGGATCATAAAACCTTCAATGACGCGATGGAAAATGAGACCATCATAAAAGCCTTCTTCACTGAGGGCCATGAAGTTGTTGACTGTATTGGGGGCTATATCTGGTAGCAATGATACTTTGATCACTTCATCCGTATCAAGTGTTATGATCGCCATTGGCGATTTAGCCGTATCGAGCCCGGAGGCATCAACTTCCACTGAAGTGGCTACCTGTGTACAGCTTACTGTGATGAACATGACGATTATGAGCAATGAGAAAGCAATCATTTTTGATTTGATATACGCGTTCTGCCGCATGTGCTGAACCTCCATTAAAGTGTTTTTTCAATAATTTTTTTATAATTGATTGGATCTGTATCACCTTCTGTACTGATTAGCAGTATACTTGAATTTGAATCAATTTCCAGCAGTTGTGCAAGACCGTGATACTTTGAATCTTTTATGAGAAGGTCTAACACACCCATGCCAACAGCTCCAGATTCCCCAGAGATGATTTTTGGATCTGAACCAATAGGGTTGGCTAGTATTCGCATGCCAAGTTCAGTGACAGAATCATCACATGAAAGGTACATATCGGCATAGTCTCTCAAAATATCCCAAGAAACCATGCTTGGTTCACCACAAGCAAGACCTGCCATAATAGTTGGCATAAAACCTGTTACGTTATGAGGTAAGCCATCACCGATTTGTGCTGATTTAAAAATACATGCAGCCTCATTAGGTTCTACAATGACAGAAATAGGTCTTTCTGCACCATATAATGCTGTAAAATAACCGAGGACACTGCTGGCAAAAGAACCAACACCTGCTTGCAAGAAAATATGTGTTGGTCTATTGAGTTTGAGCATCTCGAGCTGTTCCGTCACTTCATCAGTCAGTGTCGCATAACCTTGGATGATCCATTTTGGAATTTCTTCGTAACCAGGCCAAGAACTATCCTGGATCAATATGGCGCCAGTGTCCTCTGCATATTGATTTGCAAGACGTACCGCATCATCATAGTTGAGTGAAGTAATCGATGCCTCTGCGCCCTCAGCAAGGATGTTTTCAAGTCTTAACTGTGAAGACCCTTTAGGCATGTAAACGACAGATTTATGGCCTAGCTCTCTTGCTGCCCATGCGATGCCGCGGCCGTGATTGCCATCTGTTGCCGTGACGAAAGTTAAAGTGCCAAGTTTCTCTTTGATTGCTTCAGATTTTAAATAATCTAAAGATAAGTTTTCAATAGGCATATCAAGACGTTCCGCTAAATACTTGCCGATGGCATAAGCACCGCCAAGGACTTTAAAGGCATTGAGTCCAAATCTATAAGATTCGTCTTTGACATAAATCGCCTTAACGCCATATAAAGTTGCCAACGATTTTAAATTTTGTAGTGGCGTTTCTTTATATTGTGGAAAGCGTTTATGAAAATTTCTAACAGCATCGATGGCTGTTTTATTTAAAAAGCTTACATCTGTGCTTAAATCTGACCTTTGTGTGTTCTGATTCTGTTGATAGTCAATCATTTTCATGCGAACTCCTTTTATATCATGGTTTATGTGACTATTGTAGTGCAAATATGTCGTTGCGTCTATCCCCGTTATCAATGAAGTGAGAATATGTTATACTTATATTAACTGAAATTGCTTCATTATTATTTTGGAGGTGATTATATGAAATTAGGTGCATTTTCCTTAAGCTTACGCGTTAATGATTTGAATGTTTCAAAAGCATTTTATGAAAAACTAGGATTTACTGTCTATCATGGTGAACTCGAACAGAAATGGTTGATTATGAAGCATGATGAAGTCGTCATTGGGCTATTCCAAGACATGATCGATAAGAACATCCTTACATTTAATCCAGGTTGGGACAATGAGGCTAAAGCAGTCGATCCATTTGATGATGTTCGCCAATTACAAGAAGCAATACGCGCGAAAGGTATTCCTATTGTTGCTGAAGTAAAAGCCAATACAGAAGGTCCTGGTCGTTTTGTGATTGAAGATCCAGATGGCAATCAAATTATGATCGATCAACACAGATGACAATTATGGATGTAAAGTAGGTGCATAATGGACAAGGATACACTCAAAAGAAAGATTCGCGACCTCAAAAAGCGAGAGATAGAGATCCGAACAGAATATGGTCAAATGCCTAAGCGCACTTTTGCTCTTGTATGGGATACTTTTTTCACCGAAAAAGGGACATATAACCTCGAATCATTATGTCGTATGTCTGCTAGTGAAAGAAAGTCAGTTTTTGAAGATTTCTTTTTTTCAGTTTACATCAAGCACTATAAAGAACTAGGATTGCCAGTCTCCAACTTGTTTGATCCAAGTCTATTGCAGCTGTTTGGACTCCCTCAAGGAGCGAATTTGCAGGATGTTAAAGAGCGATTTCGCATTTTAGCACAAAAGTATCACCCCGATAAAGGAGGCGATATTGACGTCTTTAGAGCCTATTTAGAAATCTATGAAAAATTAAAAAAGGACTGATGCCATCTCAAGTTTTAGATGTCATCAGTCCTTTACTTTCATAATTATACCGCTTCCGCTGTACCGCACTCTCTTTCACGTGCTTTCTGCATTAAGCTCGCATAGTTGACGATACTTCTTGAATGTTTTCCTTCAGCGATTTGTCCAAATTCGTCAAAAGCCACCATTTCAATCAGATATTTGTCATTTTCATATCCCACGACTTTTACCTCTATCGTTACCGTCGATCCAATCAACGTTGGTTTAAAGTGGTCTACTTCTAGGCTGTTTCCAACGGAAACAAAACCATCGGCCAACTTCACATCCATGAGTTGTGAGCTTGCTTCAACCATAAGGGCAACGAGTTTAGGCGTTGCAAATAAATCTAGTATTTTACCACTGCCGTAGTTTAATGCCGTATCATCAATGGTTATTTTTTTTTGTAATGTCTTCGTCATACCTATAAAAAATTTCTCAAATGGGCTCATTTATTTCCTCCTGATACTATTAAAGTTATTTTAAACTTTTCAAAATTTAAATCAAGTCTAAAACAAATAGCTTTATATAAATGTTATAATAATTTCATAAAGTTAGGATTAAGACTATTTAAATACACTAAAAGATAAAACTATGATAAACTTAGAGTTTGGGTATACATATCGCTATCATAAGATAGCTGATGCATAGAGAAGAGGGTAAAAAATGGACACAAAGAAAACAACAAAGAAAACAGCAAAGAAAACAACAGCAAGGAAAACAATCACAAAAAATACAGTCACAAAAAAACCAACGATAAAAAATCCTATTGAAGCGATAAAAGAAGAGCCCACTTTACAAAGGGAGAAATTTAAAGAGTACCCACTAGATAATCAGATTAAGAGAGCGCTCAGTGAGTTGGGATTTATAACACCTCTAGAGGTTCAGCATAAAACTTTCCCCCTCATCATGGCGGATAAAGATTTGATCGTCCAGTCGCAAACAGGTAGTGGAAAAACAGCAGCCTTTGGAATCCCAATCATAGAAAAAATCGATAAAGCTCTTGAAAAACCTCAAGTATTGGTTTTGACACCAACTCGAGAATTGGCAATGCAAGTCAAAGAAGATTTATATGACATTGGTAAATACATGTCATTAAATTTCTGTGTCCTTTACGGCAAACAGCCAATGGAAGTACAGAGAAAGGAACTCAAAAAGAATCCACAAGTCATCGTGGCGACACCTGGTCGTATGATGGATCACATTCAAAATAAAAATGTGAAGCTCGATGACATCAAGTATTTGGTCATAGATGAAGCTGACGAAATGTTTATCATGGGCTTTAAAGAACAACTTGAAGCCATCATCTCGAAATTGCCTCAAAAAGATCGTGTGACTTTGCTGTTTTCAGCAACGATGCCAGAGGAAGTAAAAACACTTAGTCAAATGTACATGAAAAATCCAGAGAGCATCGAAATCGAATCCGATGTACTCACAGTGGACAAAATAGATCAGATATATTATGCGGTTGATGGCCTAAAAAAAGTCGATTTTATGAAAAAAATGATCAAGCATGAAATGCCTAAAAAGACGATCATTTTTTGTAACACGCAAGAACAGGTGGATAATTTATTTGAAATCCTTAGAAAATGGGATCGCATGACATGTGCGGTTCATGGTGGTATGGATCAAGGGCTTCGTACAGATACATTAAAAGCATTTAAAAAAGGCGCATACAAAATTCTCATAGCTACTGATCTTGCGGCTAGAGGGTTACATGTTCGGGATATCTCGCATGTCATCAATTACGGTGTACCTTTTGAGCCAGAGAACTACGTCCATAGAATCGGCCGTACGGGTCGTGTCGATCAACATGGTATCGCCATCACCCTTGTAATACCTAGTGAGATGGAACGTTTTCTTGAGCTGGAAAAATATTTGGGATACAAAATTCCGTGCAAAGGTGGCCATGTCGCTAAGCGCACTAAAGACGCAGATGCGCAAACCGGTAAACGTCGATTTAAAGAAGTTGCTCGCAAGGGTCAGGATGCTACTATTCAGATCAACGCGGGTATGAATAACAGCAACTTAAAACGCGGCGATATCCTTGCGGCCATCAGATGCATTCCTGGCGTAACGAGTGCCGACATCGGTAAGATCGAAATGCGTGAAACGGTTACAAAAGTGACTATACTCAATGGCAAAGAAGGCATGATCATGAAGGCTTTCGAAACAAAAAAAATCAAAGGCAAACCTTATCGAGCAAAACGAGGCTAATATCGCTTATAAATGGGTATAAATGCGAAAAAGGAGGTGCACGATGCGTGAATCTTTAAACAATGCTTTTTGCGAACCTTGTTCTTTAGGAACGCCACCTTTAGAAGGTGATGCATTAGACGAGTTATATGCTGAAATTAATCAAACATGGCAATTGGAAAATGATTTGGTACTAGTAAGAAAATTTAAATTTAAGGACTTTAAAGAAGCGCTTGAATTTGTAAATCAAGTGGGTGAAATTGCGGAGGCGCAGGGTCATCATCCGGATATAGAACTTGGATGGGGGCGCGTGATCGTAAGGTTGACGACACATAAAATTCATGGACTTTCTAGAAATGATTTTATCATGGCTGCAAGAATAGACGCTCTATGAGGATTCTGATAGTCGACGACTCAAAATATATGCGGTATGTGATTCATTCCATTGTGACAGCGGAAGGCTATGACGTCGTCGGTGAAGCATCTGACGGACAGATGGGCATAGAATATTATGATGCACTGCGTCCAGATGTCGTTTTTATGGATGTCACAATGCCAATATTATCCGGATTTGATTCACTAAAAGGCATACGGGCAATTGACCCAAAATCAATTGTGATCATGTGTTCTGCGATGGGACAACAGTGGCTGATCAGAGATTCGATCCTGGAAGGTGCTTTTGATTATATTACAAAACCATTTAAGCCTGAGAAAATCCTCTACATTCTTAAACGTCTTGAAAAGTATGTAACATCTATCGAAAAAGGCTAACCCAGAATTAATGGATTAGCCTTTTGTCTTTATATTGTGGAACTGTCAACCAAAGCAGCGTGCCTAAGTGCCTTTAGAAAAACATCGCTCGGTTGTGCACCGGAGACGATATGTTTGCCATCAATAAGGAAAAATGGCACACCACGAACGCCTAACTTTTGAGCGTCTTGTTCATCTTTATGGACTTCTTCAGCAAATTGACCCTCTTCGAGAATCTTTAAAACGTCTTCTTTCGACATACCGACTTCTTCAGCCAAAGTAATTAGAGCCTGACGATCGCCTATGTGCAAGCCGTCAGTAAAGTGTGCTTTGAATAGGCGTTCTGAGAAAGTTACAGCTAATCCCAGTGTTTTTGCGTAGTGGGTGAGTCGATGTGCATCAAACGTATTGGTCTGAATCGTGATGTCCATATTGTAGTTGAGACCGACTTGTTTCGCTTGTCTGGTGATATCTTCTAAAGTCTGTGATGCGCGTTCTCTATTGAGACCGTATTTTTTTTCAAGTAAGGCATAGACGCTTGGATTGCCGTCGACTTTTGCATGTGGGTCCAGTTCAAAGCTTTTAAATTCAATATCTACCGAATCCTTGCCTTCAAATTGGCTCAAACCTTCTTCAAATCTTTTTTTGCCCATATAGCAATACGGACATACATAATCTGACCATATTTCAACTTTCATTGGATTACCTGACCTTTCTTGTTTATAATATAGATTATAGAGTTTTAATGTTAACTACTATAAGGTAAGTTGTAAATAAAAAATGGAGTGTGAATCATTGATGGGATATATATCAATCGCTTTAGGTGTCTATGTTCTAGTTTTTACGTTGACTAAGCCAAAGTTTTTTTGGGAGAGTAAGAAAGCGACGCGACTAAGAAAATCAATAGGTGATGGCAATGCGGCAATTGTCTATTACGTCATTGCTGCAGTAGCT
>CAYLNI010000002.1:16332-23951 GCA_964384705.1 uncultured Fusibacter sp. | reverse complement strand
GCATGATGGGAATCATAGATTTCAATTAAGATGGCATTATGCAATTTCCACATTACAAAAACTAAATTAATGAATGTAAGAAAATGACCGTGGATTGTGTGCCGTGGTCATTTTTTGTTAAATAAATATTTCCTTTAAAAGGGAATAGACGTATAATTAGGATATATCTTCAAAAACACTTCATATCACAATAGATACTCGGAGGTTTAATGAGCGATTATTTATCAGAAATCACAAGCATCATGCAAAATATACATAATTTGGATCTTTCAGTATATGAAAAAGAGTTTCTATCGAAGACAGTTGTCAGACGCATGACGGAAACGGAACATTTCGATCATTTGGAATACCTTGCATTATTGGAATTCAGTGTTGAAGAAGCCAACAAATTATCAAGGGCACTATACATTACCTATAGTCAGTTCTTTAGAGATTCTACGACGTTCTCAATTTTAGAACAGTCTGTTTTATCTTCTATTATTGCAAATAATTTTGAGAACCATGAAATCCGAATATGGTCTGCAGGATGCTCAACAGGTCAAGAGGCTTATTCAATTGCAATTTTAATGGCTGAGCTTTCAGCTATAAATGGCAGAAGTACAAGATACCGTATATTTGCGACCGATATATCTCAGGAGGCATTAAAAATTGCGCGAGAGGGCAAATATAGCCACAATGCCATTCTCAATCTAAAGCTCATGCATATCGAGAAATATTTTGATAGACATGGAGATAGCTATATCGTTAAAGATGAACTCAAAAATCATATTGATTTTATTCAATACGATTTATTGGATCACAGAACTTTGAATCCACCAGATAGTATTTATGGGGATTTCGATTTAATCATCTGCTGTAATTTGCTCATTTATTTTAATCCTCAAAGCCAACAATATATCATCGAGAAGCTTAAGAAGACACTTGTTCAAAGTGGTTACTTAGTTGTCGGAGACGTTGAAAAATCAATTCTTGCGGGTGATAAAGGCTTTTGTGCCTTTGATGTCAATTCCGCCATCTATCAAAAAAATCGAAGGAGAATGCCGACGTGAAGATTAAAAACTTTAAAATTGGGACACAATTATTCATTGCTTTTACTTTGATAGTCAGTTTAGTGCTTGTAATGGGCGTCTTCGCTATTACTATTACCAGACAGCTCCAGATGCACACAGAATATATGTATGAACACCCACATCAAGTCAGATTGGCCGTTAAAGGGTTAGATATTGCAAACACCAACATGCGATTAGGTATGAGAGATTTGTTACTCTCAGAGAATGACTCATCAGAACAAGAAGCACTTGAACGTATCGCTTTATCGGAAGTAGAAATTGACAAGTATATAAATATCATAAAATCGCAGTATTTGGGACCTAAGACAGATGTTGAAAATTTGATTAACAGCTATGCCCTCTGGCATATGAGATTCAATGAAAACATAGAACTTGCTCTTTCGGGTAATATTGAACAAGCTTACCAGAACCTAGATGCGGAAGGGATAGTCGGTCAGAATAGAGACATCATGTTGGCTGATATCGATAAAATCGAGGCGTTTGCCACTGCAAAAGCGGAGACACTTTACCTCGAATCGTTGTCACTTAATAAGGCGTCAAACACGCAACTCATTGTAATCATAGCGATTATTTCTCTTATGTCGATCATCATCGCCTATGCCTTGCAAAGAAACATCAACATCCCCCTTCGAGAGATGAATCAAGCCGTTAAACATTTTCACAATGGCGAACTTACAAGCAGAAGTCAGTATACTTTCGACAATGAATTTGGTGAATTATCAGAGTCAATCAACAAGTTGGCGGATCTCGTTCAAAATAATATGGCGCTCACTCAGAAGACCTCTGAACTTTCAGAAGTTTTGCTCGCCGAAAATGACGCCATGAATTTTTTCAATGAAACACTTGCAACGCTTTCACTTCATACAGGTGCCCAAATGGCAGCCGTGTATGTTTTATCTGAAGATAAGCAGGCATTTGATCTATTTACATCGATCGGCTTAAACGATCAAGCGAAACCATCATTCAGTGCAACAACTTATGAAGGACTATTTGGTTCTGCTCTTATGACTAAATCGATACAGCTCATAAAAGACATTCCGCTTGATGAAACCGTAGCATTTAAAGCAGTGCATGGTGACATTCGTCCTAAAGAAATCATTACGATTCCGATTGTATCTCCCGATGGCGTGATTGCCGTAATCTCATTGGCGACAATCAACCAATTTGCCAAAGGAACGACTCAATACTTGGATGCAGTTATCACAACACTTGGAACCCGTATTGAAGGCATTTTGGCCTATATGGTTATCAAGTCGTATAAGGATGAACTAGAATCGCAAAATAGTGAGCTGACGATGCACAAAACGGAGCTTTCCGCTCAGACTGTTGAGTTGACGCAACAGAATATCGAACTTGAGATGCAAAAGAAACAGCTCAACGAATCTAGTCAACTTAAAACGCATTTTCTTTCCAATATGAGTCATGAACTCAGAACACCACTAAACTCGGTGATTGCTCTTTCATCTGTTCTCAGTCGAAGATTGAATAACCGCATTCCTGAAGAAGAGTACAGTTATTTAGAAATAATCGAACGCAATGGTAAGAACTTGTTGACACTAATCAATGACATATTGGATATTTCAAGGATTGAAGCGGGCAAGGAAGATGTCGACCTCTCGAATTTTGATTTATCGGATTTGATTGATGACATCGTATCACAGATTAGACCACAAACGGCTCTAAATAACATCGGACTCATCCATAATAAAGCGGATCAGTTATTGACGATGTATAGTGACTCTGGTAAATGTCAACATATCTTGCAAAATCTCATCGGTAACGCTGTAAAATTTACTGAAGAGGGTAAAGTGGAAGTGCATGCCGAAAAAGTGGACGAACAAATGATCATAACAGTGAAAGATACCGGTATTGGTATTGCATCGGAGCACATTCCGCATATTTTCGATGAGTTTAGGCAAGGCGATGGCAGTACATCACGTAGATTCCATGGAACTGGACTTGGCCTAGCCATCGCTAAGAAGTATGCTGCTCTATTAGGTGGATCGATCTCAGTATCAAGTGTTCAAAATCAAGGGTCTGAGTTTACCTTATATCTACCTGTCAAGTACAGTGGCGTCTATGAGGAGATTCAAGACCTCTCATTTGAAGACTTTGAAAGTGAAGAAACAGACAAAACAGCGTATAAAGGTAAGCGAAACAACACTATTTTATTGGTTGAAGACAACGAATCCGCGATTATCCAGATCAAAGATCTCGTAGAAGAGATGGGCTATAAAGTTATTGTAGCTCCTAACGGTAAAGTTGCGATTGAAAGCATAGAAAAAGTCGTTCCAGACGCGATGATCCTAGATTTGATGATGCCTGAAGTAGACGGATTCCAAGTACTCGAAACGGTACGCAATGTCGATAAGACAGCACATGTTCCAGTATTGATACTAACGGCAAAACATATTACAAAAGAAGAACTCAAGTTTTTAAAACGCAACAACATTCATCAGCTGATTCAAAAAGGAGATATCGATCGAAACAATCTTCAAAGTGCGATAGCCAATATGATTGTGAGGCAAAATGAATATGTCAAAGATGCGACAAAGCCTGTAGTACTCGTCATTGAAGACAATCCAGACAACATGACTACTGTGAAAGCTTTATTGGACGATCAATTTGTTGTGTTAGAAGCGCTTGATGCCATGGTGGGCATCCAGATTGCGAAAGAACAAAGGCCGAATCTCATTTTGATGGATATTGCATTGCCTGGAATGAGCGGTATAGAAGCCTTTAAAGAAATTCGAAAAATGCCACTGCTTCAAAATATCCCGATTATTGCTTTGACAGCAAGTGCGATGCTCCAAGAACGTGAAACAATCCTTTCACATGGCTTTGACGCGTTTATTTCTAAACCCATACTCACTAAGCATTTTTATGAAGTAATCAACGAGGTGCTCTATGGCAATTAATACAATTAAGGTTCTAGCGATTGATGACAATTTTGACAATTTGATTAGCATCAAGGCAGTTATTAATGACGTCTTTGAAAATGCTACTGTCTATACGGCTTCAAGTGGTTTGAAAGGCATAGAAATCGCAATAAAAGAAGATCCAGATGTGATTCTGTTAGATATTATCATGCCTGAGATGGACGGTTATGAGGTTTGTCGAAAGCTTAAAGCGAACCCTCAAATTTCCGATATTCCTGTCGTTTTTGTTACAGCCATAAAAGGCGATAAATCAAATCGAATCATCGCTCTTGAGAGTGGCGCGGAAGGTTTTTTAGCAAAACCAATCGATGCGAGTGAATTAACCGCTGTTGTAAGAGCCATGTCAAAAATCAAAAGTGCTATCGTTGAAAAGCGTACTGAAAATGAACGATTGACGACTCTTGTTGAAGAAAAGACTTTTGAGCTCATGCAGGCGCATAGAAGTACGTTAGTGTTGCTTGAAGAGCTCAGAATGGAAAATGAAGAAAGAAAAAAACAGGCACTCAAGCTTAATCACATGAGTTTTCACGATGGTCTCACTGAGCTTTATAACAGGCGTTATTTTGAAGAATCACTCGTCAGACTGGATGTTCTTGAGAATCTGCCGATAACAATCGCTATGGGAGATATCAATGGACTAAAGGCGATTAACGAACTTTATGGCCATAAAACAGGCGATGCGTTACTCAAAAAAACAGCAGAAATGCTATTGGGATCCTTTCGAGAAAGCGATATCATTGCCCGACTTGGCGGTGATGAATTCGTCGTATTGATGACACGTACAGATGCCATGCAAGCCGAGTTACTCATCAATAGATTTAAAGAGCATTCAAATCGCGAGAAACCAACAGATATGGAGCTTTCAATATCCTTCGGTTATGAAACGAAAAGACATATCGATGAAGATATCCAAGATGTTCTAATAAAAGCTGAGGATAGCATGTATCGCTTCAAATTATACGAAAGTAAAAGCTTGCGAAGTAAAACGATAGAAGTGATTATGAATGCGCTTGTCGAAAAGAGCAACAGAGAGCTGATGCATTCAAAAAGAGTCAGTATTCTATGTGAAAAAATTGCGAAACATTTGTATTACAAAAATGAGTTTATCAATCAAATCAGAATAGCCGGACTCGTCCATGATATAGGAAAAATCGGGATAGATGAAAAAATTCTCAACAAAAAGAGCAGCTTGGATGATTCAGAATGGGAATCAATCAGGAAACACCCTGAAGCAGGTTGGCGCATTTTAAGTTCTGTTAAAGAATTTTCTGAGCTTGCTGAATTTATTTTTTCTCATCATGAACGTTGGGATGGCAAAGGGTATCCAAGAGGCCTAAAGGCAGAAAGAATTCCTGTTGAAGCGAGGATTATCACAATAGCAGATTCTTATGATGCCATGACGAGTAATCGAAGCTATCGTACAAGACTGTCGGAGGACGATGCTATTGAAGAGTTAAAGAGCAATGCCGGGCAGCAATTTGATCCTGAGATCACCAAAGTCTTTGTCGAAAAAGTACTAGAGAAAAAATGGTAGAAAAACTTTTATCCACAAGCTTAAGTGGGTATGATAATGAATATCAATGAATCATTATTGTGGATGAAAGGAGAAACACTATGAAAAAAAATCTTTTATTGTTAAGTATATTGATAGTGACCTTAGCTTTGTTGGCCGGTTGTGCTTCAGATGAACCTGCAGAAGAAATGACAACAGAGATGACTACAGAGATGACAACTGTTGCAGATGAAGCGTTGCCTGTGTTTACACTTGAAGAGCTCGTGTAGGGAAAGAGTGTAAGAGCTCGCAAAATATGATGGTCAAAATGGCAATCCAGTCTATGTCGGATACGAAGGTAAAGTTTATGATGTTTCTAACGTAGAAGAGTGGAAAACTGGAACACATCGTGGTAGAATCAAAGCAGGACAAGATTTAACAGATGTCTTAAACAACGAAGCACCACATAGTTCACAAAGACTTAAAGACAATGCCCCTGTAGTGGGCATTCTAGAATAACATATTTATGTATTCTAGATTACTCGAAAATTTTTGAAAATTTGATGACTTGTACGCGTTGATATCAAGCCATAGTACATGCTAATTGTTCGGTTTCCTGTTATTGTTTGGATTAATTTGAAAATAAAATTTGACAAATCGCGATATTCGCGGTATCATTAGTAGTTGTTTAAATTAAAAACAATAACTGGAAATACATAAGTAAATTAGTGCTTTGAATAAAAGTATCGACCTAATTTAAAATGTACTTGTTATCAGTTTTGAAGATTTAAAGATAAAAAAAATTAGGAGGTACACATTATGATGAATGGTACAGTAAAATGGTTTAACTCAGACAAAGGTTTTGGTTTTATTACAGGGGAAGACGGCAAAGATGTATTTGCTCACTTTTCACAAATCAATTCAGACGGTTACAGAACTCTTGACGAAGGTCAAGCAGTAAGCTACGAAGTTGCTCAAGGCCCTAAAGGTCCTCAAGCAGAAAACATCACAATCATCAGATAGTATGTTTAAAGCCCTCAACATTGCGTTGAGGGCTTTTTTTAGTTATACTATAGATATCTGAGACTAGGAGGACTACACAATGAGGCGCTTAGTAGCGACGTTTTTGACTGGACTTATAATTATAGGATCTTCGACAGTTGCTTTTTCAGCGACAAATGTAACTTTGAACGGTACACCATCTAGTTATGCGCTTCAAGGAATAGAGCAACTCGCTAAATATGACCAACTTAGACAGGATGCCTTTTCAGGCTATCAATCCGCTATATCGCGTCAGAATTTCATCTACTTGGCAGTTAGGCTTTATGAGTCACTTAATAATCTTGTAATCGACGTGAATCCCGCTATTAGTTTCAGTGATACAGATGACCTCTATGCGCTGAAAGGTGCAACGATTGGCATTACATCTGGCATCGGTGATGGCAAATTTGGTCCGAATATTTTATTGACGCGTGAACAGATGGCCACCATGATGGTGAAAGTACTTGAGTTATCAGGTATAGACCTTAAACCAACATCAACGCCTTTCTTGGATGATGCTCAAATTAGTGCCTATGCGAAATTGGCGATCTATAAAGCGGCAAATTATAAGATTATAAACGGCTATAACAATTTGGTAACACCTAAGGGAGATGCCAAAACTGAGCAAGTCTTGTTAATTTACAAAAACATGTTTGATACATTTGGCTCATCAGTTGGATCGGAATTGACCTTTAACACAACTGGTGAAATGGAGAATTATCTGATCAAAACGTACCCAACGCACACATTAAATGGCTATATGGTTGCATTTGATAGCTTCAAAGTGATAGAAAAATCTGACGGTTCGTTAGCAGTAAATGCAACTTTTGAAAAGAGTAACCTGACGACTTATATCGATGCCGAAAAAGCTGGATTGCGTGCACTTGCAGACGCTGCAAGGGTTAGATGCCAAGAAATCTCAAAGCTGTTTGGAAAAAAAGTGACACTCAGCTACATTTACTCATATTATCAAGCGACAATTCCGGAAGCATTTGATACGAATTTTCTCTATGACGAACCGATATTTTACGATTACAACGTTTACAAATGGGGCATTTATTATCCGATGCTTGCCGT
>CAYLNI010000002.1:8593-16313 GCA_964384705.1 uncultured Fusibacter sp. | reverse complement strand
TGCCGTTTGGAGCGATAAAGACATTTACTATACATGGAAAGCGGCTTATATGTTCGATTGAATAATCGCGCAAGCACGATATTAGATCGACCTGATTAAGGGCGATCTTTTTGTGTTTTAAGTTATCTGATCAGTAAGGTGGAATGGCATATGAAAGAGGAATTGAAACAATTTTTCAATGCACTTGATCGAAGCTACTTTATGGAAATCAATAAAGAATATGCGCATCTAGATAGTGCGATTGCGATTGGCTATGACCAAACCATTTCACAGCCTTCGCTTGTCTTTATGATGACAGAGTATCTAGAGCTCGAAAAATCGCATCGCGTACTAGAAATTGGAACGGGAACAGGGTATCAAACCGCCTTTTTAGCTGAGTTTAGCGGGATGGTTTATACGGTCGAACGGATTGAACCATTGTATGTGAAAGCCAAACAGCGTTTGCTGGCTTTGGGCTATCACAACATCACCTACATACTCGGTGACGGTTCGATCGGCTTTGAAGCATCAGCACCATATGATCGAATCATAGTAACAGCAGCAGCCAATAAAGTGCCGCATGAACTGATTGACCAACTCGGACCAAATGGCAAACTCATCATTCCTGTGGGCGATCAATGGCTGCAAGATCTACTTCTAGTCTCAAAGGACAGTCAGCAACATATTAAGATGCAAACCATCACACAAGTAAGATTTGTACCACTAGTCGGTAAATATGAAAACAAATAAAGCAATAAGCTAGTCGGCTATCGTCATAGTTTGAAAGGAGCGTGTTAACATGAAAAACAATAACAAAGATACCAAAGAATTGGTATCCGCATTGATTGAGATGGAGCATACATTTTGCAAAGCTGCAGGTAAAGATGGCGCAACGGGTTGGGCGCGCTTCTTCTCAGAGTCAGGTGTGATGTTAAACAAGAGTGGAAAGCCGATTCAAGGTCCTAAAACCATTGAAAACGCTATAGAGCCACTATTTCTGTTGCCAGAATTGAAATTCGAATGGGAACCGATGTCTGCCGATGTGTCAGATGATGGCACACTTGGGTACACTTATGGCAACTATGAGCGGACATATTTGGATGAAGATGGTGAAAAGGTCGAAGAAAAGGGTATGTATATGACCATCTGGAAGAGACAGAGCGATGGGCAGTGGCGTATTGCAGCAGACGTTGGTAACTAATAAATCTTAAAGGAGCATACTATGTGGTCAAGAGCAGCTATCAAAGAAAAAGCAAAAGCAAAACTTAAAACATCCTATTGGATGCCGTTTTTAGCCAGTCTCGTCATTGCATTAACAGCTGGTGGGATTGGAAGTGGTTCACGATATACCGTTAGTCACGAAGAATGGACCTACACGACGAGCAATGCACTCGTCATTTTGCCAATTATTATTTTTGGTCTTATTTTTATGTTTATTGCAATTGCAATATTTGTGTTTCTATTTTCGCCACTGGAGATGGGCGCAAGAAAATTTTATATTGAGTATCTTAACAATAATGAGAATTTGTCTGAAATCGCATTTCCATTCAAGAGCAAATCGTATTTCAATATCGTTAAAGTATTGTTTATAACGAGACTTTTCATTTTTCTGTGGTCGCTTTTGTTGATCATTCCGGGGATTATTAAGGCATATCAATACAAGTTTGTATCCTATATTTTAGCTGAAAATCCTGAACTTACAGCTTCAGAAGCACTGGATATTAGCACAGAGATGACTCGAGGCCACAAAATGGACATGTTCGTTATGGACCTTTCTTTTATTGGATGGTATATTTTAGGTGCAATTTGCTTCGGTGTCGGCGTGTTTTTTGTTAATCCATATCGAGACACTTCATTTGCGATGCTGTATATGCACTTAACTGGCAATCAAAATCAAATCGAATACAATTGAAGATATTGCACAATTCCAAACTAGGAGCATAATGCATGTTAGATTATTTGGTGGTCATCGTATTGGGATATTTACTGGGGAACATTCAGACCGCTTATCTTTTAGGTAAGTTTATTAAACAAGTTGATATTAGAACGATGGGACATGGAAATTCTGGAACTTCAAACGCAGTTGTATCACTGGGGTGGCGATTCGGTATCATCGTGGGCATAATCGATATATTAAAAGGTGTCCTTTCGATTCTGTTGGTCAAATGGCTTTTTAATGTTGCATTTGATGCAGAAGGCGCACTGCTTTTGTACCTCAACGGTTTTAGTGTCATATTGGGGCATAATTTTCCGTTTTTTATGAGCTTTAAAGGGGGCAAAGGCACAGCGACACTCGTTGGTGTCTTATGGGGGCTACACCCACTGTTAGGCTTTGGCAGTATGATCGTCGTCTTGTTATTCGCATTGTTGACGGATTATATCGTAATGGGAACGATGGCCTTATTGATTTACTTTGTCGCTGTAACTGTTTATTTAGACCTTGGGATCGGCGCAGTAAGTATTGCTTTTGTGATTGCAGCTTTGAGTATCAAGATGCACTGGCCAAATTTTATACGCATCTCAAAAGGCCAAGAAAGTCGAGTTAGAAAAGTAATGCGAAAAAGGAGTGACACATGACAGAATTGCTAGATAAAATAAAAATGACTTCACACGCGTATTTAACTGTTGAAATGGCCGAACTAATTGCTGCACTAGAAAAGTCTTGTGTCGATTATGACGGGACAGCTTTAAAACTTGAACTGGATTACAAACTGGCATGTGCACGAGCGGAATCAGTTGCTGAAGCGACTTCGGAAGCAAATGATAAAAATGAGTTCTTGGCATGGTATGGTGACCGTTTAGTGGGCTATATAGGCATATGTGGTTTTGGTGGTTCCACTATGGAAGTAAACGGTATGGTTGAACCCGATTTTAGGAAGCACGGCATTTTTTCAGCACTATTCGAAAACGTTAGAGCGGAATGGCTTAAAAGATCCATGCTTCCGATGTTGTTGTTGACAGATCGAAACTCAATAGCGGGTCAAGCATTTGTCCGAAAAACGGGTGCGATACATGCACACTCAGAATATGAAATGATACTCGATCTGTCAAAAAAAGAGATACCAGTCAATTCTGAAAAGATTAGGCTGCGTAAAGCGACAAACGATGATGCAGAGCAAGTTGCGTTTCAAAATGCCATTTATTTTGGTGAATCAATGGAAAACGTCCCATTAATTATGCCTGAAGATGAAGCAAAACGTGGTTTGACAATCTACATTGCAGAAGCGGATGAATCAATCATAGGAAAAGTTAATCTGCAAAGAACAGGTGATTTAGGAGCCGTTTACGGTTTGGGCGTTCTACCTGAGTTCAGGGGTAGGGGGCTAGGCAGGGCAATATTGCTTTCTGCTGTGGAAACGTTTAAAGCGGATGGTTATGATAAAGTGATGCTGCAAGTTGAAGCCATGAATGATACGGCGTTAGGTTTATATTTGAGCTGTGGTTTTGAGATGACTTCAACGATGGATTACTTTGAATTAAAAAAAGAATAGCTCAAAAAAATGCCCCCACCTAGAGTAAAGGTGGGGGCATTTGTGTAGACTATATTATCTAATGGTTTTTAGTGCGCCGCTCCATAAGACGACTTGATCTAATAGTGTATTTACACTTGCAATATGTCTTTCATCTGGCTTGAAAACACTGAAGTTTTCAAAATCTGTAAAGAGTGAGAGCATGACTTGTGCTCGAACATCAGCGACTTGAATCTCTGCCATGACTTGTCTAAGTTGCTCAACGGATCTAACGCCCATTGCTGAACCGTAGCTGACAAAACCAGCCGCTTTATTATTCCATTCGGCATAAATGAAATCGATTGCGTTTTTAAGTGCAGCAGGTATTGAGTGATTGTATTCTGGCGTTACAAAAATGAATCCGTCCATCTCAGCTATTTTTTCTGCCCATTTAAAAGTGTGTGGTTTACTATAGGCGCCAGCGGATGGTGGAATCGGTTCGTCCAATAAAGGCAGATCATAGTCTGCAATATCTATAAGCTCATACTGAGCGTCACTTCTATTTTGTGCGATACCATCAACCCATTTTGCGACGTTAATTGAATTTCTTCCAGGACGTGTGCTGCCTACTATGATACCAATTTTTAACATGATATAGCCTCCTATTATCTCTAATTAGTGATATTATTCTAAAAAAAATCGTTTGTTCGATTTTCTTTTAAGTTTCTATAACCAAATGATATCACTAATTAGGGATATCTGTCAAGCGTTTTTCAAAATTAAATTGATCACATAGCGCAAGTGAAAGTTTTTCCTTCAAAAAGTCGAGGTCAACATCATGGCCAACTATTTGTGCAATTGATGTAACTGTTCTATTGGAAAGACCACAAGGGACAATTGCAGAAAAGTCTGAAAGCGTTGTATTGACATTCAGGGCAAAGCCATGCATCGTTACGCCTCTGCTAACAGAAAGACCGATGGCTGCAATCTTTGCATGACCAATAAACACGCCCGCATTGATGGGATCTCTATGTGCCTCAATGCGATAGTGCTCGAAAAGAAAATCTATGAGTGTTTGTTCAAGTGTGTCCACAAAATTTCGGATGCTGCCACCGTGTTTCTTCTTTAAATTAAAAATCATGTATCCAACAATTTGACCTGGACCATGGTAAGTGACATCGCCGCCTCGTCTGATGTGTTTAATCGCGTAACCACGTTCCATAAGCATTTGATCACTCAAAAGGATGTTTTCAAGATTTGCATTGAGTCCGATGGTTATTACTTTGGGATGTTCTAAAAGAAGTAGATGGTCCGATTCGCCGTTCTGAACTTTTTCCTGGAGTTCGAGCTGCAATGCAAGCGCTTCTTCATATTCTATTAGATTTAAATCCTTATAAATCAGAGTTTTCATAGGGCTTTATCAACCTTTCAAAAAATAAGTTACTCATATTATACTATGGATTGACAAATTATCCGTTAATATTTTGCAATGTGGGTATATGATTCTTTAGAGTGTTTAGGAATTGATAGAATAAGTATAAAGAGGTGTATCATGATTAGAGAAATTCTTTTGCTCGGAAATTCAAAATTATATGAAGTGAGTTTGCCAGTAACGCAAGATATGCTACCAAATTTGACGACAGTCGTGGAAGATCTTCATGATACGCTACTTGGTTTCAGAAGTAAATATGGCGTGGGGCGTGCAATCGCTGCACCCCAAATCGGGGAGCAAATAAGGCTTATATACATGAACATCGGTGAGCCAATTGTATTTATCAATCCCGTGTTGATTTATGATGCATCAGATATGATGGAAGTTCTTGATGATTGCATGAGTTTCCCTAATCTTCTGGTTAAAGTGAAACGCTATAAGAAATGTACCGTTCAATATTTGGATATGAACTGGATTCCACATACGATGGTGTTGGAAGGTGATCTTTCAGAATTAATTCAGCACGAATATGATCATCTCGATGGCATATTAGCGACAATGCGCGCCATTGACAACAAGGCTTTCATTATAAAAGTATGATAAATGCATGATAAAAGGAGTTGATGCAAATCAAATTGAGATTTGCATCAACTCCTTACATTTATTATAGTCATCATCTAATAGTTATAGCGACCAACAGCCATATAATTTTCAGGAATTGGATAGTCTGTTTTAAAATCCGAAAAATCCCATCTGCCTTTTATCCCAGAATCATGAAGCCCAACTTCGAAATAAAGCATGGCGATACCTGCATCAATGCCTTGAATCGTCTTAGAGATATGGTCAGATTTGTCAACGATTAAATCTATTTCATTTTTTTTAAGAACAAAATACCACGGTTGACGATTTTCGAATGAAGGTGCTAAGCGCATATAGAACAGTGCTTCATGGATGCCAAGATTCTCAAGCTCTTCGATTGTCGCTAGTTTATCCCATGAATCAATGTAGACGAATTCAGTAATCGATTTACGTATACTGACTGGTGGTTTCGTATCATAAGCGTTGATATTAGGATAACCCAAATCGGTTAAAGGCGATAAACTGCCACCTTTTGTTGCATTATATTGACGGGATTGCTGTAGCTCTTTCTTGCTATAGCCTATAGCTATTAAAGCGGCAACATTTTTAGGACTGTCTATTCTTAGAATAGATTTAACGGCATCACTGTCTTTTACTTCAATCCAACAGGTACCGATACCTTGCTTCAATGCATTGAGTACAAACCATTCGCCTAGATATCCTGTCACTTTATGGCAAACGACATCTTCGTTACAAAGTAGCGCTATATAATGTGGGGCATAAATCATCATTCCAAAGTACCCTGCCAACCCCTCAAGATGGTGAGCCACCGCCACACCGTCTGAAATAAAACGGGATTCGATGCTCGTATTATCGCCAACCATAGGTAATGATTCCAGTTGGTCAATCACATATTCTAGATCTTTCTCACTTAATTTTTTTTGCTTAAATTCTCGTGTTGAATGTCTCTTTTCGGCAAGTTTTAAAGATTTCATACTAAACCTCCTGCTTCATCAGTATCCTATTAGTATAAAATTACCCTTAATCGACTTGCACTAATCAACGTATATTAGCTTACGACTGGCCAATATGGTATAATTGTGCTATAGGACGTTCTATTATGTGTCTATAAGAAGTCAAATTTTGGATTGGAGGCAAATAATCATGAAAACTAGATCCCATTTGCCTAGTTGGCACCGACTTGACAATGCTGCCAATGTATTTCCTCTCATTTCGCATAAAAACTTTAGCAATGTCTTTAGATTGGCCGTTGAACTGAAGATGCCTGTAGATCCGAAATTGCTACAAAAGGCACTAGATATCACGTTGCCCAACTTTGGAAATTTTAATTTCAAAATGA
This sequence comes from uncultured Fusibacter sp., assembly GCA_964384705.1. Taxonomy (GTDB): domain Bacteria; phylum Bacillota; class Clostridia; order Peptostreptococcales; family Acidaminobacteraceae; genus Fusibacter_C. The sequence continues at coordinate 9,514 of CAYLNI010000002.1, read as the reverse complement.
GAAGTGGTTTTTTTTGGTACTATTTTGAACCGACGAATACGCGACTCCTCATACAAAAAGAATCGCTCAGACCATGCTCATATGTTGATACAAAAATCAGAAACCATCACCTTTTCAGGATACTGTATTACAATAACAGAATTAGCCTTGAAGTTTTTCATGCGATCACAGACGGTACAGGCGCAACGAATTTTTTGAAAGCGCTTACAGTCAATTACTTAAAATTGGTCAATGGAGAAGGCGTGCCTGAACAAGTACCACGCATCAAAGTGAAATCTGAGTTGGAAGACAGCTATAAAAAATATTACAAAAGAATGAAGCATACGAGAGAGCATATCCCACGTGCCTTTAAATTTAAAGGAAAGCGGTTACCGATAAACACTCTGGGTGTACTCCATGGATTTTTAGATGTTGAGGCTGTCATAGCGTACAGCAGATCCATAGATGTAACCTTGACAGAATATATCTCCAGTGTTTATTTATGGGCTATTTACAGTGCCTGTCAGGAAGAAGACAAGAAGAAAAGACCTATCAATCTTGCAGTACCGGTAAATTTGAGGCGTTTTTTTGAGTCGACCACCAATATGAATTTTTTTTCTCATATCACGATAGCCATCGTAAAATCAAAAGAGCCACTTACTTTTGAGGATATATTGGCACATGTCAAAGAACAATTTCGAACGCAAATCACAAAAGAAAATATGCTCAAAAATATATCCAAGGAAGTTGCACTTAGCCGGAATCCACTTACACGAGTGGTGCCACTTTTCCTAAAAAACATCTTTGTCAAAATGGTTCACTTAAATACCATCCAGTCATATACGACGACACTTTCCAATGTCGGTAAAATTGATATGCCAGAAAAATGGGCGGATGAGATTGCACATTTTGAACTCGTTATGAACGCAACGAGCGTCGACC
>CAYLNI010000002.1:4479-8583 GCA_964384705.1 uncultured Fusibacter sp. | reverse complement strand
ATGTACAATTTGTGCATACCAGAACACTTTGGTGGTCACGATCTCCTCACAGATCGAAGAGACCCGTATTCAGAGAGCTTTTTTCAGAAAACTGTCGTCCGATGGCTTAAATGTCACGATTGAAAGCAATGGTGCCTATTATGAAATATTGTAAGCAATGTAAAGTGAGTTGTCTTGATGTAGGCGATCGATGTCCTTTATGCGACACCCCATTTGAGCAAGAAACATTGGTTTCAACTATATCTAGATACCCAGACCTCGATTTGAGTCCTAAAAGCTATAATATTGTGAAACGAATCTTTTATTTTGTCACAGCTGTGATCGTTGTGTTGTCTCTCGGCCTTGATTTTTGGTTCGATGATGAGATAACTTGGTCACTTATTTCGCTTGCAGTTGTGCTATATAGTTGGACGGTCGTCTATCATGCGATAAGAAATAATATTCACATCGCTTCTAAGATATTTGTGCAAGCGCTTTCGGGGTCGATATTCATCTTTTTTATTGACCGGCAGACTGGTTTTGATGGTTGGTCTGTGAACTACATCATTCCACAGATTTTAATTCTAGCAAATATTAGTATCTTTATATTGATGATGATCAATCGCATGGTTCTGCGTGAGTTTTTATTCTATCAATTAGCGATGACCATCATTGGATTCATCCCAATTTTTTTGATTCTTGGCGACGTTGTTACGAGACCACTAGCAAGTTTTGTATCAATCGCTATATCTGCTGTGATTCTCCTAGGTACGGTGATTTTCGGTGATAAGACAGTAAAAAGCGAATTAATAAGAAGGTTCCATGTATAATGTATTAGAAAAGTTTAAAGGTACTCAGGAGGAATTATGAAACAAACAGTATGGAAAAACGAGAAAAATCTTGCGCTTCTTGTCGACTTTTATGAAATTACCATGACCAACGGATACATGGTAAATGGTGATACAGATGTTCGCGTCTACTTCGACTATTTTTTTAGGAAAGTACCGGATGGTGGTGGATTTGCTGTTACTGCAGGCTTGGAACAGTTCATCGATTATGTTATGAACATTGATTTCTCAGAGGAAGATATCTCACTTTTACGTGAAATGGGGATATTTTGTGAGCCTTTTTTATTCTTCCTGAGCAATTTTAAGTTTTCAGGTGATATTTGGGCTATTCCAGAGGGTACACCTGTATTTCCTAACACACCTGTCGTGACGATAGGCGCTCCAATATTAGAAGCGCAATTGATTGAGACGATGCTTTTACTCACAATCAACCATCAGAGCCTTATTGCCACTAAAGCGAGCAGAATCGTACGCTCAGCGGGTTCGAAACCCGTTGTGGATTTTGGTCCGAGACGTGGGCATGGTGCGGATGCTACGATATATGGTGCTAGAGCGATGTATATCAGCGGGTGCGTTGGCACATCCAACTTATTGGCGCATAAAATGTTTGATATCCCTGTCATAGGAACGATGGCACACAGTTGGGTACAATTTTATGGTGAAGATCAGCTTTCATTTGAAAAATATGCAAAGGCATATCCGGACAAAGCGGTATTCTTAGTGGATACTTACAACGTGTTGAGTTCGGGTGTTCCTGCAGCGATAGAAGTTTTTAAAACGATGAAGCCATCTGCTTCAAAGGGCATTAGACTCGATAGTGGTGACCTAAAATACCTCGCGCAAGAATCGAGAAAAATGTTGGATAATGCTGGTTTTAAAGATGCAAAAATAACGGTATCAAATTCACTTGATGAATATAAAATCAGAGAGTTAGAAATGCAAGGGACACCGATTGATTCATATGGTGTTGGCGAACGCATGATGACAGCATCGTCTGAGCCTGTTTATGGAGGCGTCTATAAGCTTGTAGCTGTAGAAGTGGATGGTCAAATCGATCCTAGAATCAAACTTTCTGAAGACCTCATCAAAGTGACAAATCCTGGATTAAAAGATGTCTGGCGTCTATACGATAATTTGACGGGCAAAGCCTTTGCTGATTTACTCACATTGAAAGGTGAGACAGTAGGTGAGACTTATGTCCTGTTCGATGAAGCGATGCCTTGGAAAAAGAAAACAGCAAAGAATTATACGGCAAAGAAACTTCAGGCGCACATTGTTAAAGATGGCGTGTTGATCTACAACAAACCATCACTCCCTGAAATTCGAAGCTATAGCAAATCAGAAATCGATAAATTATGGGATGGACTATTGAGATTTGAGACGCCTGATCAGTATTATGTCAATCTATCTTTTGATTTATGGACTGAAAAGCGACGTCTAATAGAAGAAAACTATTCAAAACTCACATAAGACCAATCAAATTAAAAAAGACCTCTGCAAGCACATTCTTATGTGTCTAGCAGAGGTTTCTCATTATATTTTTCAAAAGCTTTCCGATAGATTTCTGCAAGTTCATAATTGTCTTGTACCGCCAGTAAGGACAGTGATTGATCAAAGAAAATTTGATAATTGGATTGCTTTAAAAAATACATAGCAGTCCCTTTTCTTGCTAACAATAATGCCAAATTTGACATGATCGCATGTTGGTTGCAAAACGCGATGCCTTTTGATGCATACACTAGTGCCATTTCATGCAAGTCCATTCGATGGTAGTTGTAAGAAATTAAAACGAATGCTTTAGCTATTAACAGTTTATCAATATGTTTTGACGAAAAAGAAAAATCCAATGAGTCGACGATGAAAAACAGTAAATCGTTGCTAAGTTCACAAGACCTGCGAACGCCATATAGAGAAGCCAAGGCAAATAGTATGCGCAATTCGACGTTGCTATATTTAAATTGCCGCCAATGCTCGATGCTAAATGAAGGGGTACAAACCCGTATCGATTCAATGTACGTTTCTATGATTGAATCGATGACATCTGGGGCATCATTGGTTGTGTACGACATGTAAAGACCACTAAAGAGAAGCTTGAGTTGATGTAGTTCCTTCATATCAATCAGTTTCAATGTTGCATTTGCCATGAAATCATTAAAAGACTCTATGGTGCTGATGATTGAAGCCGTATTGTATCCAACGATATGATAATCGATAATTTCATAGTATTTGATGAGTTCGCTGGAGCTTTTATAGTTGTTTAGTACCGCTTGAAGATCCGTTTTGTAAAAAAGTGAAAGCATTTCGATTGTATCATATCTTGGTACGACCAAGCCATTTTCAAGTTTGCGGAGCGTCTCACCACTTAAACCAGTACCGGTTACCACATTATCCTGCGTATATCCCAAGGATTTCCTTATTTCTTTTAAACGAGATGAAAATGCTTTTAAATCATAAGTGCTGAACAAATTCAACCTCCATAACCCCAACTTTGATTGGGTTTTTATTTCACTTTAAATATTATAACATATCAAATGAACGATGTAGTTTACATAAGTTCATTTTCACTAGAGAGAGAGACTATTTTAAAGGGTGGGCGATATGGATAAAAATTTGAGTAAGTACCTTAAAAGGGTTAAAATGACGGGGGAAATGTTTAGAGTCGAAACTAAGATTGACACTAGTGGCCTAAAACGGGACAAAATCAGCTTTAAGAACGATCCGCATTTTGAAGAAATCTATAAAAACGCCTTTGAAAGTTTATTTGACGACGACATAAAATATAAGGACTTGTTTCTTGAGAGAGACAAGCATTAATTATGCAATTTCCTCATTTATAAATACTATATGACAACATGTATAAAAAACAGGCGAAATCCGCCTGTTTTTTTTATGCTAAAATTTCAAAGTTCAGAATTGAGGTATTTAAGTGCAATGGCTTCATACTCTTTCGCCAAACTGTCATTTTTCTGGATTTTCAGCAATTCTATGGCTTGAAGAATGAATGCTTGATAACCATCCATTTTCAAGTGATACATTGCCATACCTTTTCGAGATAACAATAAAGCCAAATAGGTCATGATTGAATTGTCTATACAAAACTGGATGCCCTTCTCTGAGTATTCTAAAGCCATATCGTGTTGATCAAGGCGATGATAATTATAAGACATGATGGAGTAGGATTTGATAACTAATACTTTTTCATAATGCTTTGCATACTTGGAGGTATCCAAATAACTGAGGATCATCAACAAAATATCATTGCTGAGCACACAATTTC
>CAYLNI010000002.1:0-4464 GCA_964384705.1 uncultured Fusibacter sp. | reverse complement strand
TTTCGATTATGACCTTCGATTGAGGCAATGGCAAATAAGATTCTAAGCTCCAAAAAGTTATATTTATAGCTTTGCCAATTATCAATATTGAAAAGAGGATTGCTTATCTGTAGCGCCTTCACCAAATAGTTAAGTGAGTCTTTATTTGCTTCATTATTGGATTGATAGCTCAACTTTAACCCTATAAAAAACAGCTTAAGTTGTTCTATATCGCGAATATCAACCATATTAAACTCATTGACGATGATGTTTTCTTCAAAATTTTGAATGGTTCTGGTGATGCTGTCTGTATCGTTGTTAATCATATAATAGTCAATCAAATCATAGTAATAAGACAATTGTGATGAAATTTTATAAGAGTCCAATAATAGGATCAAATTCACTTTATAAAACTGGGACAAAACTTCTAAGGTGTCAAATCTAGGAATGGAAAGACCATTTTCTAGGCGCCTTAATGTATCGCTGTTGATACCAGTGCTTTCAGAAACTTCCAATTGTGCGTATCCAAGCGTTTTGCGTATTGATTTTAACCTACTGGAAAATTTGGATAAATCATAACTGCTTAACATTGTCAACACCACCTATCCCTTAAATGTACGTGTTCTTTTCCCATCTTAGTTATTATATCATTATCTCAAACATTAATGAATAAGGGGTTTGCATATGAAAAATATTAAAAAGGTATTCTTGCTATTAATGGTTGTTGCGACAGTCACACTCAGCGTTCCAGCAGTATTTGCAGCAGATGACGACTATCCGTTCCCAAAAATCCAAATTCAGTCGCAACAATTTTAGTAATGTTTTAAGATGGGCATGGTTCCCCGGTTGCGCTGACTACAGCATAAAATCCTAAGACAATTTTATATCGGCATCCATCCTCCAGAACAAATCCACCTTTTAGGTGGATTTTGTCTTTTTTGATGGCCTATGCAATTTACTAGATTGATAGGCACAAATGTCAGCAAGTTGCGGTATAATGTCTGTAAGACTTAAAATCAAACGGAGAATTCACGTATGAGTAAGCAAAATATGAGTATGACGAATCGTTTTTTAGACAAGGAAAAATTGTTGACGCAGTTCGATAAAAAAACGGTGACAGTGGAAGCGTCCGAGGCGGGTATAAAAACATTTGAATATGCCATTAAGGGTGCTGGTAGACCAACTGTTGTCATGATAAACGGAGCAGGTGGACCAATTGAAGGATGGATGAAACTATGGCCTTTATTGGGTGAATCTTTTACTGTAGTGGCCTATAACAGACTTGGTGTAGACAAAAGTAGTGTGCCAACATCGCCACAACATGCTTTCGCTATGGCGGAAGATTTAAAAAAGTTGTTACTAACATTGGATTTACAGCCCCCCTTTTTATTGGTCGCACACTCACTTGGAGGGTTTGTCGCTCATGTGTTCGCTTCGATATATCCACAGGATACGATGGGGGTAATGTTTCTTGAAGCATCAACCATTGAAGATGTTTCACTGAAGGCAAAAAAAATAAAAGGCGATCCAAACAGTGAAGTCAACTGTGTTAGGGAATCCGTAACTCAGATCAGAGAGTTGTCATCCTTTCCCCAAATACCGATAACTGTCATTGCGGGTTTTCATCCAATAGCTCGGATGTGGTTACCTAGGGGCAGGTTCTATAAGCGCTTTGAGCATCAAAAAAAGCTACTTGAACTATCCGTTCAAAGTAGCTTGGTTGTTGCGACAAAAAGTGGTCATTTTCCACAAATGAACGAGCCAAGGCTCGTCGTTGAGACCCTATACAAAATGATAGGGCTTTAAGAAGTACGCGTCTTAATGATTTCTTCTTCCAATCTTGTCAATTTAGTTAAGCTATCTTGACTGAGTCTGCTCATAATTTCTTCCCGATATTTCAAACCCAAAAGATGCCGCGTTGCGGGATCTTTTTTGTCTCTTTGATCGGTCCAATATAATTTTTTCTGGTTGTAGTAAACATCAAAGTCGACAATACGCGTGCCATCCGATAAATACTCCATGCCAAGGAGCATGTTTTTAATTACAGAAGGGTCACTAAATGTAAAGAATCGAATGCGGTATACGACGACAGACATAAACAATCTCGGGTAATCCTTAGACCAAGATTCTCCTAAAACATACCCCAGTTCTAAACTTTCTATGACTTCAAGCAGCCTATCATAATGAAGTTTATATGCGCTGTAGCGATCAAAAATTCTAATTTCGATTTCAAACCAGTCTTTATTGGATATGCCGACATTAAGATATTGTAAACCGTGCATTCTCAGTTGCCTAAAGTGTTCAAAGTGATTGCCTTCAAGCTGTAAATAAAGTGGATAAAAATCATTTAAACCAACACTGTGGTTCAGTGGTTTTTCCGTAATCGCAACAAGGGTGGTATTGTCATTGCCGTTATCCAATATTTCTTTAAATGTACCAAATGTACCGCCAAAATCCTTTTGAACCTGATTCATGACGCTTTCTAAGTCACCAGTGGCACGCATGATCAAGATGTGTGGCGCTGTTCGTACGTCCTCAATCAAAAATCGTTTTGAACAGTTGAATATTTTGCAGAGTAAGATATCTGGGGCTTCATCGATAATCATGATGTTTCGATCGTATGTGAAGTGAATGGTATCTTTAATCTCATCGGTGATGTAGATAATCGTGCTATCTTCGGTGGATTTCTCAAAAGCCGTATCCATATCGTAAGAGATGGCACCAAAATCTTCGTGCAAATAATCTTCAAGTGATTCGGGCTGAGAGGTTTTAAACAATAAAATGCGTGGTCCGTGCCTGATTAAAGATACCATAGCCGCCTCCTTTTAGATACCTATCATATTCTTATTTAACCGAGCGTCATCGACGCCCCATGGATAGTGAAAATAGTGGATATCGTGTGTGCTGAGCTCTATTAAGTTAATATTTGAGATGCCATTAAGATAAATACGTCCATTATCCAAGTGACTGTTGATGATCAAATCATGACCAAAAAGATAATAGTCTGAAGTGTGGCTCAAAAGACCGCCAGCATAGTGGCACATTGAAATAGTAAAACCCTCTATTTGACACGTTGCATCATAATCAAATATGACAATTCGTCCAGCATGCTTTTTCACATATTCTGGACTGTCATGGTTACCGAGTGTGATATATATTGCTTTCGCATCACTGGAATCTAGAATTTTTAGTAGTGACAAAACTTCGCGTTCATAATGCCTTATAGAACCGGGATATAATTGTAGTTTGATATTGTCAACCAAATCGCCAGTATGAACGATATAATCTGGTTTCAAACGTTTAATCAACCGTGCAAGCTCTGGATAAAATAAACTAGGTGTATCGGAGATATGAAGGAGTCGCGGTCCTTTTTTATCGATCTCATGTGGGTATAAGTAGATCTTCCCAGAGAGATAATACAGGGTATGAAGCAATTTGTTCATTGACTATCTCCTCCATAAGATACGTTAATCTGTTAGTCGTTTGATACTATTCTATCATTTCGTAGGACGATGATAAAGCCCTCTAGTATTTCATGTGAAAATTTAAAGCCTTTATTCATATAAAAATCGAGCGCATGATTGTTACCATTTGATACGAAAATAAAAATATCTTGTATATCTTGAAAAGAGCGAAGCCAGTTCATTGATTTTTCAAATAACTCACTGCCAACACCTGTGCCTCGATAGCCATCCTTGAGGTAGAATTGTGAAAGACAACCAACATCCTCACCCTTTACAGAGTCAAAGTCAAAAAATGCATCGCATGAGAGCGTTGCAAACCCGCCAGAATAGTTTGTCTTAGGTGCAATGGTACTATAGGCATAGCCTATGACTTGATCATCATCTTTGGCTATGAGCATATAATTTTCTTTTGAACTCTCAAATGAGGGCAACATACGTGTTTCAAAACGCATGTTATCAAAAAATTCAGGATGAATGGTCGCTTTAGATTTTTGAAATGCCATTAAGTCGTTGCATAAGTCTTTAATACAGTCGATTTGATCAACGGTGATCGATTCGTATTGGATGTTCATAGATAATCCTCCTTTTAAAATGGGTGTGAATTCGCTATAATTGTATCAAGTAGAACAATATTTACAAGTATGCAGGTTTTTCGGTTTAAGGCATATAAAACTGTGTAAAGGAGATTTTATGACTGACCATGAGCTATATAAAAATCAATTTGATGATTGCCCACTGACACATGCATTGAACCTAATCGGTGGTAAGTGGCGTCTGCCTATAATCTGGGCGCTTAGCAAAAATGAAACATTGCGCTATAACGCTTTAAAACGCAATATTGATGGAATAACCAACATGATGTTGACGCAGTCACTTAAGGAACTTGAAATGCATAAAATTATAACGCGTAAACAATATATGGAGATTCCACCTCGCGTGGAATACGCACTTAGTGATGAAGGAAAGGCGTTGATTCCAGCACTAAAAGCTTTGGCAGACTGGGGTTCGGCCATGAGTATAA
>CAYLNI010000001.1:76326-83670 GCA_964384705.1 uncultured Fusibacter sp. | reverse complement strand
TGATTATCAATTGATAGTCAGAGGCTGATTTTATATTTACCATCGCATTTTGTTATAGTACTCAACAAAGAGATTTTGCACTAGTTTGCAGTCGTGTATAGTGCATAATTTGTATTTGCATAAGTAATCAAGATTGACTTAAATTTTCTTATGCTGCCACTTACCTCTTCCAAACCAGATCGCCAATACAATTGATTCTACGATGACTGAAAGGCCAATGGCAATCCACACGCCGTTTGAATCCATGTGGAATACCGTGGTTAGAAGGTACGCAAGCGGTATTTTGATGACCCAATTGCCCACCAAAGATGCGAGCATCGGTGGAAACGTATCGCCTGCTCCAGCAAAGGCCGAACCAAACACCACGTTAAAAACGGCAAACAATACGCCTGTGTAAGTAATTCGGAGGTAGTTGACACCTATGCGTACCACTTCAGGATCATCCACAAAGAATCGCATGAAGGCATGCGGGAAAAAATAGAATGGTATAGCAAACACAACCATATTGATAGCTGCTAAAATCATACCCTGTTTTATCAGCACTTTTGCAGCTTCGATGTCTTTTCTGCCTAGGCTTTGTCCCACCATGACAGACATGGCTGTTCCAAGTCCTGCAAGGAAGATGAAAACAAAGTTGAACATTCTTCCGCCAATTCCAAATGCTGCCCCAGCAGCTACGCCTTGAGCAAGCACCAAACGATACATGATGAGGCCTGTAAATGGACGCGTGATCATTTGCATAACCGCATAGCCACCGATCTTTAGAATTCGAATTGCCGTTTCAACGCGAAGGGACAAGTGCTCAAGGACCATTTTGAAGCTACCATCAAATATATTTTTAAACGTAAGCCCCGTCATCAGGACGAATGCCACGATTTCCGATATGACTGTTGCTGTTGCAGCGCCCTCTATGCCTTTGTGGAGCAAGTTGATCAATACATAGTCAAGAGCTATGTTTACAAGATTGGCAATGATGAATATTTTCACAGGATTGCGGGTATCACCTGTTGCTTGGACGATAGAACGCGATGTGGCGTTATAAAAGAAAAAAGGAAGTCCAATCAATCCAATGGCGACATACGATCGAGACATAGCAAGAACAGTTAAATCCGCATCGCCAAATATCCAAAGCAGTTGATCCAGAGTCAGCCAGCATCCAAGGGTTACCGCACCACCGATGACAAAGGAAAGAATCAATCCATTTGAGGAAATCTTACGGATCATCCCCATATCGTTTGCACCTGTGTACCGCGCCACCAGTGCGACCACACCAGCAGAAACAAGAGTTGGTAGCACCTGTATCACACCGAGTAAAGATGTGCCCGTCCCCGCTGCAGCTGCTTCAGTGCTGCCGAGCCTTGCCACAAACCACATGTCGGTTATAACCAAAACGGTGTGCAACGCCTGTCCAAGCATGACCGGCCATGCCAAAGCCCATATCATCATGATGACCTTTTTATCAAATGCTATAAAATGCTTTTTTTGTGTCTTTTCTTTAGGTGTCATAGGTCTAGGGTTCCTCTCGAATTAAATACTTGTGGCGTTTTCTCAATCGCTCTATATTAGGTTCTATATCTAGCGCAAAATTCCTCTATTTTATCATGAAAAGGCAAAATATCTTAAAACGCATAGACAACAAACTGTTTTTTATGATAGATTAGAGAATATCCCTGGAGGCGTACAATGAAAAAAGGATTTGATTCAGAAAAATATCTCGAGGAACAGTCAAAGTTCATCCTCGAGCGCGTCAACAATTTTGACAAACTCTATTTGGAGTTTGGTGGCAAACTGATTTATGATATGCATGCCAAGCGCGTATTACCTGGCTTTGACGAAAATGCAAAAATTAAACTCTTACAAAAATTGAAGGATAAGCTGGAAGTCATCGTTTGCTTTTATGCAGGCGACATCGAACGCAACAAGATTCGTGGCGACTTCGGCATCTCATACGATATCGACGTGTTAAAACTCATCGACGATCTTAGAGGCAATGGCCTTGAAGTCAACAGCGTTGTCATCACGCGTTATGAAAGCCAACCTGCTGCGAAGATCTTCATCAGCAAACTTGAGCACATGGGCATCAAAGTCTACAAACACCGCCCAACAAAAGGCTATCCAACAGATGTCGATACCATCGTCAGCGACGAAGGCTATGGTAAAAATCCTTATATCGAAACGACGAAACCGATCGTCGTCGTCACAGCTCCAGGTCCAGGAAGTGGCAAACTCGCTACATGCCTCAGCCAACTCTATCATGAAAACAAACAAGGTCGCAAGGCTGGCTATTCCAAATTTGAGACATTCCCAGTTTGGAACATGCCGCTTAAGCACCCATTAAATATTGCTTATGAAGCAGCTACAGTAGATCTTAAAGACGTTAACTTGGTAGATTCATACCACCTTGAAGCTTATGGTGAAGTGGCCGTCAACTACAACCGTGATATTGAAACGTTCCCTGTCTTAAGACGCATCATCGAAAAAATCACAGGCGAAGAGTCAATGTATAAATCGCCGACAGATATGGGCGTCAACCGAATCGCTTTTGGCATCATCGATGATGACGCCGTAAGAGAAGCTTCCCTTCAAGAAATCATCCGCCGTTATTTTAAAACGGGCTGTGAACATAAAAAAGGTCTTTGTGACATTGACACGTTCAACAGAGCAAAGATGATCATGGAAGAATTGGATCTTAAACCAATTCATCGCATCGTCGTCGAACCCGCTAGACAATATGCAGAATCCCTCAGAGATAAATACGGTGAAGACGCGATCATCCCAACTATGGCACTTGCGCTTCACAATGGCGATATTGTCACAGGTAAAAATGGACAGGCCATGGATGCAGCTGCTGCATGTGTTATCAATGCACTCAAGCACTATGCTGGCATATCCGATGACGTGCACCTTTTATCACCAGCTATCTTAAACCCGATCATCAAACTCAAGACGGAATCCCTTGGTGACAAAACGGCATTGCTCGACCTTGAAGAAGTATTGATCGCACTTTCTATCAGTGCGGCATTCAATCCAGGCGCTCAAGTTGCCCTCGATGCGTTATCGAGTATCAGAGATTGCCAAGCTCACGCGACGGTTATCTTGCATGCGAACAACGAGACGACGCTTAGAAACCTCGGCATCGACATCACAAGTGATCCACAGTTTTCTTCAACAAATTTATTCTATGGCAAGTAAGGAAAAAACATAGATTTGAGTATTATTACAAAAAAGTTTTGACGACATGTTGAAACTATGTTATATTTTAATACAATATACAAAAAACCGAATTTTAATACAATGCGATAAAGGGGTGCGATGTGTCAAGAGTACTTGGGGAAACCTAAGGAAAGGGGCAGTCGCCGAAATACTGAACAGTATTGGGGCACTATTTAAGAGATATTGCCTTGTCACAGGAAGATTGCCCAATTTTCCCGTGGAGCACTTTAACGCGTTGGGGCAAAAGGAAGCTATATGTCCTAATATAGCCACGAGCCTTTTGCTCGTGGCTTTTTTTGTACCCAAAATTTGACATATGGAGGTCCAAATGCACACACTCGTTCAAAAATATGGCGGTTCATCTGTTGAATCCATCGAAAAAATGCAGCTGATCGCCGATAAGATCATCCTAGAAAAAGAAAAAGGCACTCGGCTTGTGGTTGTCGTATCTGCTATGGGTAAAACGACCAATCAGTTAATCGAGATTGCCAATCAAGTATCAAGCACACCTTCAAAAAGAGAGCTGGATTTGCTCATGTCAACTGGAGAACAAGTCTCTATCGCACTTCTTACGATGATTTTGAAGGAAAAAGGCTGTCTGGCAATCGCCTTAACTGGTCTTCAAGCAGGTATCTTAACCGGGGGGCTTCATACGAAGAACAAAATTCTGGATATCGAGATTAAAAAAGTTGAAAAACACCTTCACGATGACTATGTCGTCGTCGTAGCCGGTTTTCAGGGTTACAATGAAGACGGAGACATCACTACACTTGGTAGAGGTGGCAGCGACACGACTGCGGTCGCACTAGCGGCAAAACTTGGCTGCACCTGTGAAATCTATACGGATGTGGATGGCATCTACAGCGTTGATCCTCGCGTCTATTCAGCGGCAAAAAAATTAGAAGTCATCAGTTATGAGGAAATGAAGGAAATGGCAAGCCTTGGCGCAAAAGTCATGGAAACCAGATCCGTGGAAATCGGGCACCGCTACGGCGTCCCTATCTATGTCGCATCTAGCACAGGCAGTACGCCTGGAACCTATATAAAGGAGTATGACGAAACTATGGAACAACGCAGTATAACAGGATTATCCATCAGCGAAAACGTGTTGATGATCACGCTCAATCACGTTCCGTATACATCGGCCAATATCGCACACGTCTTCACTCAGCTCGCTAAAGCCGAAGTTATGGTCGACATGATCAGTCAAACGTCACCAATCAAAGGCTACGCCAACATTTCATTTACAACTTCCACAGACGATAAGGCTACTGTCGATAAAATATTAAATGCGTTACAAACTAAGTTTCCCGAAGTCGAAATACAAGAAGAATCGTCTATATCAAAAGTATCCGTCGTGGGCATGGGCATGCGCACCCAATCCGGTGTCGCCGCAAAAATCTTTGAACTATTCGCTGAAAACGGCATCGACTTCAAGCAAGTCACCACATCAGAAATCAGCATTTCCTATACAATAGATTCGTCGTTTAAATTAAAAATTGTAGATGTCATCACAAAAGCGTTTGACTTATAGGAGGTTACCCATGATGCATTTTGAAAAATACCACGGAACGGGAAACGACTTTATCATCTTTGATCAGGAAGCGCTTAAAGGTCTGAAGACGATTAGCCCAACTGAACTTGCCCGCAAAGTATGTGACCGACATTTCGGCGTAGGCGCGGATGGCATGATGATTGCAAAACCTTCAACGCAGGCAGACATCAAAATGGAATTTTATAACGCAGATGGTAGCCTTGCACCGATGTGTGGCAATGGCATAAGGTGCTTTGCTAAATACGTATACGACCACAAACTTGTAAATCAACCAAACTTCAACGTAGAAACCCTAGCTGGCATCATGAAAGTGACGCTAACCAATAAAGGGGATCATGAGACATTAGTCACCATAGATATGGGAAGTCCAAACTTTGAAAGCGCGTTTGGTGAGAAGACGATTGAGGTACATGGCCAAACGTTTCATTTAAGTACATTGACGATGGGCACATTGCATTCGGTCATACAAGTTGAATCCATCGACGACATTGATATCTCACTTTATGGCAAAGCCCTTGAAAGTCACAGCCTCTTTCCTCAAAAAATCAACGTCAACTTCCTCGAAGTTGTCGATCGTGAACACATCAAGGTCAGTACTTTTGAACGTGGTGTTGGCATGACACTCTCATGTGGCACAGGCTCAGCTGCTTCAGCTGTAGTTTCCGCTTTGAAGGGTTTGACAGAAAATCGCGTGCAGGTCAAGGTACCTGGTGGCATACTCTGTATCGATATTAAAAATGATGGTGTCCTCATGACAGGTCCAGCCATGCTGATCTGTTCTGGCAGTTACAATTACAAATAAGGAGAACAATATGGCGCATGACATTATATTTAGTGGATCTGGTGTTGCTTTAGTCACACCTTTTTATGAAAACAACCTACAAAACAGAAATCAAGTTAACTTTACAGAGCTCGAGAGGCTCATCGAATGGCATATTGCCAATATGACAGATGCCATCATCGTATGTGGCACCACTGGTGAAGCCTCCACCCTTTCAGAATCAGAAAAAAAAGCCATCTTCAAATTTACCGTTGAGAAGGCAAATGGTAGAATACCAGTCATCGCAGGAACAGGCTGCAATGATACGGCTGATACCATCGCCAGAAGTCAATTTGCAGAAGAAGTAGGAGCGGACGGTCTGCTCATCGTGACACCATACTACAATAAATGTACGCAAAAGGGCTTAATCGCACATTATACAGCCATCGCAAACGCCGTGAAAATTCCGATTATATTATACAACGTCCCTGGAAGAACAGGCGTCAATATCGCCCCTGATACAGCAGCAATCTTAGCTGAACATGCAAATATCGTCGGCATCAAAGAAGCGAGTGGCGACTTGTCTCAAGTGGCAAAAATGGCGAGTCAATGTCCAAAATCATTTGCGATATACTCGGGCAATGACGATCAAATCATTCCGACGCTGTCACTTGGTGGATTAGGGGTCATCTCCGTTTTGGCAAACATCATGCCAAAGGAAACGCATGATATGGTTCAATTTTATTTGGACGGTCAACATCAGGCGGCACTGGATATTCAATTGAATCTGCTAAGCCTTATCAATAACCTCTTCATTGAAGTGAACCCCATTCCAGTAAAGGCAGCGATGCAACTGATGGGCATGCCAGTTGGTGGCCTCAGGTTACCACTCACAGATATGGAAGATGCCACAAAACAACGATTGGCAAATGACATGTCTCATGTGGGATTATTGTAACGTCAATAGGACTATAATACAAAATAGGAGGTTCAAATGGGTGCAATAAAAACCGCCGTATATGGCGCAAACGGTAAAATGGGCCAGCTGCTCTGCAAGACCATTCTCGCTTCTGAAGATTTCGAATTGTCATTTGGCGTGGATCGAGCACCTGACAGATTCGATTATCCCTATCCGATTTATGAAAATGCATACGCATATGAAGGCAAGATCGACTTATTGATAGACTTTTCCCATACGTCCAATATTGAATCCATATTGGATTTCACAACTTCAAGAGGCATTCACACGTTGATTGCAACAACTGGACTTACCGATGTACACATGGTGAAGATTCGCGAAGCATCAAAAAAGATACCCATTCTTTGCGCTTCAAATTTATCGTTTGGCATAAACGTCATCACACGGCTTTTATCTCAAGTAGCCAAGTCACTAAATGAGGGTTTCGATATTGAAATCATCGAAAAACATCATAACAAAAAAATTGATGCACCCAGTGGCACGGCATATCTCCTCGCAAATACCATCAATCATGCCGTGGGCGACACCATGACGCTGACTTATGGCAGACATGGGTCAGATTGTCCGAGAAATTCTAACGAAATAGGTATTCACACAGTAAGAGGTGGCAGCATTTCTGGAGAGCATACCATCCTATTTGCAGGCGAACAAGAGCTTATAGAAATCAAGCACACAGCACTATCTAAAGAACTATTTGCTCAAGATGCACTTAAAGCTGGCAAACTGTTACTTACCAAACCCGCTGGCTTATACACCATGCAAGATCTATTAGAATAGAGAGGAGCACACCATGACACAAGAGAATCTAACCGACGCCTACGCCATCGCACGTTTTAT
>CAYLNI010000001.1:73962-76292 GCA_964384705.1 uncultured Fusibacter sp. | reverse complement strand
ACCCGTAAAACTCTATATCAAGGGAGACCTAGATCAAATCGATTTCACGGGGCTACAGGTATTTGGCGAAGGGCGATCGAGAACCGTATTTGGTGAAATGAGTTTAGTGCACCAACTCATTGAGCAGTATGCTGTATGGATTGAGGACTACGTCCTTGAAAATGACCGTAGAAATTCTGCCATCCCCCTTCTCGACATTACTAACATTGAAGCTAGAATTGAACCAGGTGCCATCATAAGAGATCGCGTCAGCATTGGCAAAAATGCGGTAATCATGATGGGTGCCGTCATCAATATAGGTGCAGAAATTGGCGAAGGCACCATGATCGACATGAACGCCGTGGTCGGCGCAAGAGGCACAATCGGTAAAAATGCACATATTGGTGCAGGTGCAGTCATTGCTGGCGTCCTTGAACCACCGAGCAAAACACCCGTCATCATCGAAGACGATGTGCTCATAGGTGCTAACGCAGTCGTCCTTGAAGGCGTTCGCGTTGGCAAAGGCGCCGTCGTCGCAGCGGGTTCAGTCGTCACTAAAGACGTACCACCCAACACGGTGGTTGCTGGATCACCTGCTAGAGTCATCAAAGAAAAAGACGCTCAAACGATAGAAAAAACATTGATACTAGATGATTTAAGAAAATAAGGAAGTGACAATATGACCTCACTCTTTGAACAAGACAAAAACGTTGTCCTCAATCTCTACCAAAGGTTGGATCTCACAATCGTTAGAGGCGAAGGGTCTTATCTCTACGATGACAATGGAAACGCCTACCTTGACATGTTCAGCGGCATCGCTGTAAACAGCCTCGGACATGGCAATGAGAAAGTTAAAGCGGCAATAATAGCGCAGATGGATCGCTACATGCACTTGTCAAATTATTTCCCAAGTGAGCCTGTAGTCGCACTTGCAAAGCATCTTGTCGATAACAGTTTTGCCTCTAAAGTGTTTTTTACCAATTCTGGAACGGAAGCCAATGAAGCGGCCATCAAACTCGCAAGAAAATACGGGCGCTCCCGAAATGCGGATAAAATCGAACTCCTTTCGTTTCAAGGTTCATTCCACGGTAGAACCATCGGTGGTATGTCTTTAACTGGACAAGCCAAATATAAAGAGAGCTTCGGTCAAACCCTCCCGTGTGTAAATCACGTGATTTTTAATGACATCTCAGATCTAAACAACAAAGTATCCGATATGACTTGTGCTTTTTTTCTCGAGATGGTCCAAGGCGAAGGTGGCATCCAAACGGTATCAGATGACTTCATCAAGCAGCTTGTCTTTCTCGCTGAAAAGCACGATTTCTTGATTGTCGTAGACGAAATTCAAACTGGGCTAGGTCGTACTGGAGACTTATTTGCCTATGAACACAATTCGTTCACACCCCACATCGTCACTTTGGCAAAAACACTGGGCGGCGGCTTGCCTCTAGGTGCGATGCTCGTCGCTCCAGCCCTTGAAACAGTGCTGGTTCCAGGAGATCACGGGACGACTTTTGGTGGCAATCCCGTCGCATGTGCAGCGGGCACTGCCGTCCTCGAAATTATGACCTCAGAAGGCTTTCTCGATGAAGTAAAGTCAAAAGGCACTTATTTGATTGAACAACTAAACAAGCTGGCTTTTTCACATCAAGAAACCATATTGGATATCCGCGGACGCGGGATGATGCTCGGTGTTGAAATGGCAGGCAACTTTGCTAACGACATTAAGACAAGAGCCATCAAAGAAGGCTTAATGCTCAATGTCACAAGTGGCAATGTCATCAGGCTATTGCCGCCACTGACGATCAGTTATGCTGAAATCGATGCGTTCTTAGCCATTTTTGAAAAACTGTTGAAATCAGATGTCATATAATATCGTATAACTTCATAAAAAAGCCCTAACATAAAAATGAGATGCACATGATAAAGTGCATCTCATTAATTACGTCAGGGATTATGTGCGTCTCATCGTTGGATAGCCAAAATCAACATCTGACTCTAAAGCAAATCGTTCTAAAAGTTCTTCCCAAATTTTTTCGTCGATTGTGCGTCTTTGCTTCGGTTTACAGATAAACCGCATCGTGAGCCTAACACCACTATCTGTCACATCCGTATATATAATTGGGGTTAGGTTGTTAAAATAAACCATGTACTTTCTAGAGGTCCTTTTAATCTGTTGTTGCATGTCTATGGATAAATCGTCTGTCAACTGATGTAGCACTTCATACATAATTTTTTTAGCTTTTTTCCAATCGCTTTCGAAAGGTACCAAAACGCCGATTTCATTCCAAATATAATCAAAACCAAGTGTGTAATTGGCAAGTGGTTCAGTAAATATTTTATAGTTTGGT
>CAYLNI010000001.1:73132-73951 GCA_964384705.1 uncultured Fusibacter sp. | reverse complement strand
ATTCTGCCAGTACTTTGCTCAGCATGAACCCAATTGCCGATCTCAACCACTCTAAATTTAAAGATATTTTGATCGATGACATCGCCTTTTATACCTGAAATCTCAATCCGGTCACCAACATAAAAGGGCTGTCTGAGCATGATGTAAAGCCACCCAGCGATGTTGAGCAGTATGTCCTTAAGCGCCAATGCAAGGCCTGCTGAAAACAAACCAATCACCGTTATAAAGCTTCCACTTGTTTCAATCCAAATGAAAATGATGCCAAATAACAAAATGAGGAACGCGATGCCATTGATGGCGCGTTTCGTTTTGAAATAGATTTCTTGGCTCTCTATGCGCTTATGTAACCCTTTTAAAATTAAATTCTTTGTAACGATAACAACGGTCATTACACCCAATGTCCACAGGAGATTCTGTAGAACAACTTCATTGATTCCCTTCATATGCATCACCCTTTTTTATCTATACCCGCATAATTATGAAAATAGCATAATTGTTTGAGCAAATTACATAATTCCAATTCAAAAAAATTGTAAAAGTGAAATTGGAAACATATCTTGCAGAATATAGGGTATAAATGGTAAAGATATGTTAATCCATTTATCAACGTCCATTTATTAATTAGGAGGTTCTCATGATGCATAAAAAACCGATTCTAATGATAGGGCTTTTATTTATAGTCATTGCTCTTACATCAACTGGTTGCTCCCAAACTGGAGATTCAACAACGCTTGAAATTCAAACGACTGAAGCAGCTACCATAAGTACTACTGCAGCTCAGATTATAGAAACAACAGAATCGACTACCGCGACCACAGC
>CAYLNI010000001.1:70644-73062 GCA_964384705.1 uncultured Fusibacter sp. | reverse complement strand
CAAATATATCGTTTGAACAACCACTCTTTTTGACACATCAAAACGATTTGATTTATGTCGTTGAAAAGACAGGTAAAATCAAGTTTTTCAGTAACGATACTAACGTCACTGAAACTAAGGTTTTTATCGATTTGAGTTCTCGAATTGATAGCCGCGCAAATGAAAAGGGTTTGTTAGGATTCGCCTTTCATCCAAACTATGAAGAAAACGGTCAGTTTTTTGTCTATTACACCAACAGACGAGGCAGTGTCATCGCGCGTTATACGCGTGATTCTGAAAATCCTGAGATTGGAGATCTTGATAGTGAAGAGAGCCTACTGTCCTATGCGCAACCATATGACAATCACAATGGTGGTCATATTGAATTTGGTCCGGATGGCTATCTTTACATCGCAAGTGGCGACGGTGGTTCCGGTGGTGACCCTCAAAATAACGCACAAAACAAGGCTTCGTTCTTAGGCAAAATTTTGAGAATTGACGTCGATCAAACAAGTGGCGATAAAAAATATGGTATACCATCTGATAACCCATTCGCCGGTAACTCTGAAGGCTATAAAGAAGAAATCTTTGCCTACGGCTTGCGCAATCCTTGGCGTTTCAACTTTGACTTAAAGCGCGACCTTTTGATCGCAGCTGATGTCGGTCAAAACAAAATGGAAGAAATCAATTTGATCACAAATGGTGGCAATTATGGCTGGAACGTGTTAGAAGGCACACTGTCTTACAAGTCAAATAACACAATAGATAAAGCCACCCTTATCGCGCCAATTTGGACATACAATCATCCAACAGGCAAGTCAATAACAGGTGGCTATACGTATTATGGCAATGAAAACCCTAGCTTGTTCGGCACATACCTCTATGCGGACTTTATCAGCGGCCGCATATGGGGAATATGGATCGACGCCGACAAGGCTGCTCAGAACTATGATCTATTGAATACTGATTTGATGATCTCATCCTTTGGCTTAGCACCTGATAATGAAGTCATCATCATCGATTATCTTGGTGGTCTGTATAAGCTTAAAGAAGTCAAATAAGAGTTGATTCTCTATTCTTTTTCCTCAAAGACACTTCTAAAAACAAGCAACGATTCCATCATACTTGGAAAACCCATAGAGGGTGATGTCAATAAAATGACATGTTCAATTTCTTCTTTCGTACATCCCGCTTGAATCGCCTTCTTCATGTGTGTTTCGAGGGCATAGTTTCTATCACCTGTTGCAGAAATTGCAATTTTTAGCAATGCTCTCGTTTTTTCATCTAGTGGCCCGCCGTGCTCATGTATCATTTTACCGTAATTTTCATAAGCTGCATATATTTCTGGATGTTGCTTCCGAAAGTAACCAAAGTGATCTTTAATCTTATCCATAAAGTACCCCTTTCCTCATTAACACCTTACATGTTTGCGTTTGAATCCCAATCTGCCTTTGTTCGTCTCTTTCAGGATGCTCTCATAAGCTGAGGCATCCACTTTTTGTGCTGTAAGCAATGCCGCTTCATGTAACGGAATATAAGAAACACCTACCGCCACTAGGAAACCCAACATGGCGCGTTTGGTCAATCTCGGCATCGACTGAAACGTTTCTTCTAAAGTATCTAACATACTTTGCAATTTTTCTTTATCAAAATAATCGTCTTTTCTGTTTCCCAATAACCACTCATAGCAGCTCCATCCAGTTGCCATGACTAAGTCATCCCCATCTGAGATAAAGCGGTCCGCTACCTCTTGCGCATAGTCTGATTCAGCGAGTGTCACAGAAATGATAAAGAATGAGATATTTGGAAAGTAAGCTTTCTTCATCCAGCGTTCATAATCAGCCGGCTTCATCTGTTTGACATCTGCGATCATGCCTGCTAAATACATGGCGTCATAATTTCCCGTTTCATAAAGCGCTTCAGCCATGGCTTGATCATTTTTATGCATTTTGGCAAGTGGCTTCATTGCACCCGTTGCAACGCCGAACAAAGGTTCAACAGCACCTTGACTCATATAGATCTTTTTCGTTCTTTCTGTGCCCATTGCGGCTAATGCATCCATTATTTCTTGTAGTGTCATAGCGACCTCCAAACATTCATAATTTTATTCTTTTACTCGCCTCTTTTGCTTAAATCGTACCAGGTTGCACATAAATCCTTTTGTGTCATCAATTTGCTATTTAAAAGCAATCGAGCAAACAATATCATATCCGTTAACGTCATCACATTAAATTTTCGTGCAGACGTTACAACAAATCCGTCATAGATATTTTTGAATTGTTTACCTGCTTTTTTCCCTTCTTTTTTGAGTCTGAAAATGAATTTAAGATCTTCACCAGCATAGTATCTTTCGTCAAACCCACCCAGCTTTTCAAAGGTTTCTTTTTTTGTATAAATTAATACAGCACTTATTCCAGTGATAAAAGACATTATTTGAGA
>CAYLNI010000001.1:66300-70536 GCA_964384705.1 uncultured Fusibacter sp. | reverse complement strand
ACTCACTTCACTATCGGCATCTAAAAAACATAATATTTCGCTTTTAGCTGCTTTTGCACCGGCATTTCTTACAGCGGAAATCATATGGCGCTCTTCACGAACGATTGTCACATCAAATCTATTGGCAATTTCGACTGTTCGATCCGTAGAGGCATTATCAACGACGATAAGCTCTATTGTCTCATTTGTATCAAGTTCAAATTGTCTAACCGCTTTTGAGACTGACAATAAAGTTCTATATATGAGTTTTTCTTCGTTATATGCAGGTATGATTAATGAAATCGCTGTGTTTTTCATAATTTTCTCTCCTTCACCATTTTCACAAGTTACTGTTTCTATAGACTTATCTTAAGCTCACCTTGTGAAGATGATGTGAAAGGAAAATTGATGTTTTAATTAATTTGATTTTTTTTATAATCTTTTAGGTAGCGTCACTATGACTTCTGTACCCTGACCCGGAAAACTTTCAATCGCGATTTTACCGCCGTGTGCTTCTACGATTTCTTTTGTAATAGTAAGTCCGATACCTGCTCCACCAGTCTCTTTATCACGAGATTGGTCCACACGATAGAATCGTTCGAAAATATAAGGCAAATCTTCTATAGGTATACCTATGCCTTCATCTTTTACACGGATGATGATGTCCTCTTCTTTTTCATAAGAGGATACAAGAATCGTTCCGCCCTTTTGACTATACTTTATGCTGTTGGAAACGAGGTTCACAAGGACTTGGCTTAATTTATCTGAATCGCCAATCACGTCCTGAACTGTGCTGTCTACAAGCAACGAGATTTCTCGATTCTTGGCCTTGGATTCTAGAGAAACTTTGATGGTATGAATGATCTCTGATAGGTTAAACGTTGATAAATTAAGCTTTTCAGATTTGTTTTCATATTTAGTTAATTGTGTCAAATCACCAACCAATCGGTTGACTCTAAGGACTTCTTTGTAAATACCACTTAATCGTTCCTGTGTCGGTTGGATGATGCCATCTACCAGCGCCTCTAAATTTATTTGAAGTGCAGCTAATGGTGTGCGCAGTTCATGAGAGACGTCTGACACGATTCTTTTTCGGATTGTATCATGTTTCTGCAAATTTTTTGCCAATAAGTTAACGGATTCTGACAAATCGTTGATTTCACTCATATGCGTATTTAGCGGTACACTTTCGCCTAAGTTCCCTTTTGCAAGTTCATGTGTTGCTTTGATTGTACGTGTAATGGGAATACTTATTTGCCTTGAAATGATGATTCCAATAATAATCGCACCAATTAATGAGAAAATTCGCGTTATATTCAAAACATCATGTAACGAAGTGATTAATTTTGATTCCATTTTAGTGAAAAAATAGGGGCTATAATATGTGATGACTAATTCGCCAAAGTTGCTACTACCATGACTTAAGGGCATTGATAGTGAAACGAGTTCACCATCCCAATTATTATAATGATCCTTCATATTCAGATCGATAGATTCTAGTACTGCCTCAGTTTCTGCCTTGAAAAGAGTGTCTACAGAATAAATACTATTGCCATCGTTATCAAAAATATTTAAAATCAACCCGTCTTCTAACCCTCTTAAACTCGTCTCTTCAAGTTTTTGAAAGTTCCACCCTTCTTGATACTGATGTGTCACATCACGTATCATGCTATCAATTCGCTGCTGGTTGTTGTCGATGACGAAATTTACAAATTGCTTATCAATCATATTGCTTGTAAGTAGAACAATAAAACCAATAGTGATAAGAGCCGTCATGCCATGTGTGATGGATAAAATCGTCCTTAATTTAAGTGTCACTTTTTCCACCTCCGAACTTGTAACCAATGCCGAAGACAGTAATTATATAGCGAGGGTTCTTAATATCGTCTTCAACTTTTTGTCTTAATGTCTTTATGTGTGTGTCAATGATGCGATCATAACCATCAAAATCTTCTCCTAAAGCAATAAAAATCAGCTCCTCTCTTGAAAAGGTTTTATTGGGATACTTCATAAGTGACAACAAGATATGATATTCACTTGGCGTGAGTTTTACGAGTTTCCCAAATTTCTTTACTTCATTGCTAATAAGATCTATTTCTAATGCGTTATTATTGAATGACATCCTATTAAACAGCGGTACTGGATCGCTTTGCGTTCTTCGTAATACAGCCTTGATTCTACCTACAAGCTGTTTGCCACTAAAAGGTTTTGTCATATAATCGTCTGCACCAATGTCCAGCCCATTCAAAATGTTTTCTTCTTCAACTTTTGCTGTGAGCATGATGATGGGCGTACGTGCACTTCTTCTGATTTCTTTACATATTTCTTCACCCTTTAAGTCAGGAAGCATTAGATCTAGAACCACCAAATCTGGTTTGTATTCATAAAATGCTTTTAATCCTTGTATCCCGTTGTGTTCAATTCTTACAGAAAAATTGTTATGCTCTAAGTAACTTTTCACAACGTCTGTTATCATTGGCTCATCATCGATGACTAAAATTTTATGTGTAATCTCCATGAAACCTCCAAAATAGTTGTTCTATATTTTACGGATGTTCATTCATTTTCTAGATAATATCTTCTCAAAATTTTCATTGTGCATGCTATCTTGAACCGACTTAACATCAAATTGCTCTAATATCTTCATGACATTTAAATTATCAAAAGGTGTCAGTATAAATGAATCTTCTCCAAAATCATTTACCATTTTAGTCGCCTTCACGACATCAATATTTGTCTTTGGTCCGCCTACACAGCCACCTACACAACCCATTCCTTCAATAAAGTTAGCATCGCCTTTTTTTCTGTTATAGAGTTCGTCCAATACTTTTTTACAGTCTTGAATGCCATTCACTTTTTGGGCTTTGAGTTTTATGACTCTAGTTGGCTCCAACCTATTTACAACCGTTTTGACTGAAAAACTTACGCCACCTGTTCTGCCATACAACCTACCTCCAAATGAAGCCTGGTCTTTATCATCATCTTGAAGTTCATGTAGATTGACATTAAGCGCATCAAAGATCTCTTTGAGTTCTCTAAAATTTATAACAAAGTCAATTGCACCTTCTAATCCAGGCTCTTTGATTTCAGCTTTTTTAGCGACACAAGGCGCAATAAAAACGACCTTAGCGCCCTCATAGAGTGTTTTTAATATCCTCCCGGACGCTATCATTGGTGAGACAGACGGTGATAGGTAGTCATAAATATTGGGGTAGATTTTCTTAATCATATTAAACCAGATTGGACAACAACAACTCGTCAAAAAGAAGTCCTCTTCGCTTTTTACTAGATGATTAAATACATAGGCTTCCTTGATGGGTAAAATATCCGCAAATAAAGCGACTTCAATCATGGCTTTGAATCCCAATAATTTGAAAGCGCTTCTCAACTGCCCCATACTGATATCATCACCAAATTGTCCAACAATAGCAGGCGCAACAGTGACATAAACTGGCGTTTCTTTATCTTTTAAAAATTCTATCATGGGCATAAATTCAATCTTGTCAGCCAAAGCCCCAAAATCACAGTTTGAAACACCGTAGCCACAACTGATCGTTTCATTCAATCTTCTATACACATCTGTTTCATACTTACCTATTTCACAACACTCACAGTGCTCATTCGTACATTGCTTGCATGGACCATCCAGTTTTGATACGACTGGTTGCAGAACGCTATTCGAGCTTCTGAGAATGTCTAATTCATCTTTGAACGCCTCATCGCCTTTAGGGTCTTGACCCATTGCGATTCTAATGTGATCCCTAATGAACGGCAAATCAGAATCATTGAAGCCATATTCGTCCTTTATATAATCTGCCAAATCATTTAAGTCATTTGCATCCTTCAAAGTTCCATTCCAATATCTCTTTACTAACTCGTTAAATAGTGTCATTCGCTTTTCATCAAAATTTGAATATTTGTCATCCATTTTGAACTCCAATCAATGCTTATTTAAATGATAAATTTATTTTACCTCTAATTGTCCCATCATTCCAGCTTCTTCGTGTTCAAGTATATGACAATGATACATATACAGTCCTTCATAATCGAACTTCACAATAATCCTGACCGTCTCATTAGCCCTTACAAACACGGTGTCTTTCCAGCCCCGTTCATTAAGATAGGGCAGCTCCCCGTCTCTATTGAGTACTTGAAACTGGGTGCCATGAATATGAAACGGATGCCCTGGACTGCCCATCATCATGCCGCTAGTAGTTGAGATTTCCCAAACTTCGATATCTCCAAGTGCAACATTAT
>CAYLNI010000001.1:65667-66275 GCA_964384705.1 uncultured Fusibacter sp. | reverse complement strand
ATCAAATTTTCTGCCATTTAAACTCACCATGTGTCCCATGCCATCAAGAACGATAGTTTTTATACCTGTGGCTAAATTTTCATCCATTCTTTCAATAACTGCTAGTGAATCAGGTATTTCAGTTAGATCTTTTGAATCATCACCTATTAGGAAGGTCATGACAAGTTCATTGTCATTTAATAGTTTAACCACATCACCTTTGTCATATTGAGAAAAATCAATGATGATCTCAGCACGCTCTCCCGGCGAGACAAACAAATTCTCTGCCAATAGCGGTGCTTCAAGCAAACCGCCGTCAGAGGCGATCTGGTGAAAGGCATTATTGTCATCAAGTCTTAAATTAAAATTTCTTGCATTGGCACCGTTTAAAACCCTTAATCTCATTTTTATTTGATGAACCACTAAATCTGGCGTGATTGCACCATTGACGAGTACATAATTGCCAACAGCGCCATCCATCATGTTATCAAGATAGACAAAAGTGCCATCTGTATTAAAATTTCTATCTTGAATGATCAAAGGAATATCATTGATACCATAGTCATCAGGAAGGTTTAATTCTTTGGAGTTTTCGTCTTCAACGATGATCATGCCTGCCAAACCATAAT
>CAYLNI010000001.1:65395-65623 GCA_964384705.1 uncultured Fusibacter sp. | reverse complement strand
ACAGCGTCGATGCGGGTTGGTTAATCTTGAAAGTTGGCTCCCAAATTGATTGGGATTGAATCAGTTGATGCGGACCACCATCAACTGAGCCTGGAACGACCAACCCATGCCAATGCACAGATGTTGCTATATCTAGTTCATTTTTAACGTGCATGCGCACTTCTTCACCATTACTGACTTTGATGACTGGTCCAAGGTAATTGCCGTTGTACCCCAAAGTAGGTGTCT
>CAYLNI010000001.1:64583-65352 GCA_964384705.1 uncultured Fusibacter sp. | reverse complement strand
GCGCTTAAATAATAATCTGCTACCAGTTCATCTGGATTGGCGTCAGCAAGTAGTTCCGGTATTGGCAACAAGCCAGCATTGCTTTCCTCCGATTGTTTTTGCGGAGGTGATTGTATTGGCATTTCAAATGATTGGTTATTCATATACATATAAAATCCGCTTAGAATAATCAATGTGATTACAATTAAAATCAATCCCAATTTCAATCTCATAACCTTCACCTCCAAATCTACAGTTTAGTCAATTTTTAAATACTTTGCATTAATTGCTACAATGACTGTGCTTAATGACATGAAAACTGCGCCTAATGCTGGACTAATCAGAATACCTTGATTATAGAGTACGCCCGCTGCGAGCGGCAGTGCAAACAGGTTGTATCCAGTTGCCCATATTAAATTTTGGATCATTTTTTTATAAGTCGCTTTTGAGAGTTTGATAATATTGACGACATCTAATGGATTGCTCTTAACTAGAATAATATCTGCGGTTTCAATGGCAACATCTGTACCTGCACCAATTGCAATACCAAGATCTGCTTTCGCTAAGGATGGTGCATCATTGACACCGTCGCCAGTCATGGCCACTTTTTTACCTTGTTTAATAAGGTCATCGATTTTATCTGATTTCTCTTGAGGGAGCACTTCTGAAATCACTGTATCAATATTTAATATCTTGCCGACATATGACGCAACTTTATGGTTATCACCCGTCAACATGATGGATTCGATATGCATCTCTTTCAATGTGTTGATCGCTTCCTTAGCAGTAT
>CAYLNI010000001.1:53307-64561 GCA_964384705.1 uncultured Fusibacter sp. | reverse complement strand
TCAGAAAGGGCAATATAGCCGATTAATTTGTCCTCTTCAAGAACAAAAACCACCGTCTTACCTTGCTCTGCCAGTTCTTCGTAATGTTCAAAATTAAAATTATGATTTTGAAGCTTCATATAGCCCGGACTAACAACCATGACCTTTTTATCATCGACTGTTGCCTGCAAACCTTTTCCAGGCAAATTAAGGTAGTCACTTACTTCAAACAGCTTAAGATTTCTCTGTTTTCCCTCATTTACAATCCCTTTAGCAATTGGATGTTCCGAATTGGATTCAACTGAATAGGCAATAGTAAGTAATTCGTCCTCCGTTTTATCAATTGCTCTAATATCAGTAATTCCAAATGCACCTTCTGTTAATGTTCCTGTTTTATCGAATACCACTGAATTCACTTTTCTTGCATTCTCAAAAGCATTCCTGTTTCTAATCAACAACCCTTTCTTAGCACCTATGCTTGTGGAAACGGCTGTAACCAGTGGCGTAGCCAAACCAAGCGCATGAGGACAAGAAATAATGATGACGGTGACTGCTCTTTCAATTGCAAAAGCCACACCTTTACCCATTACCATCCATGTTGAAAACGTTATCGTTCCAGCTGCAATTGCTATATAAAACAACCACTTAGCAGCAAGATCTGCCAGTCTTTGTGTCTGCGATTTTGATTCCTGAGCTTCTCTAACCAAGCGAACAACTTGTGATAAGAAAGTATCATCGCCAACTTTACTTACTCTAAATTTGAGAACGCCTTCTCCATTTATTGAACCACCGATGACTTCATCACCGCTTGCTTTGACGACTGGAACGGACTCACCAGTAATCATCGATTCATTCACTTCAGAATTTCCATCAAACACATCACCATCAATCGGTATTTTTTCACCCGGCTTGACCAAAATAGCATCTCCAGTTTTCAAGCTACTTACAGGCACATCTTTTTGGTTGCCATTTTCATCTATGAGGTGCGCTTCTTCTGGCATTAGTTTAAGTAACTCGTCCAATGCCCTAGAAGCACCCAAAACCGATTTCATTTCAATCCAATGTCCCAATAGCATGATGACAATCAGTGTTGCAAGCTCCCAGAAAAAGTCACTCCCAATCTTCGTGAAAACTGCAACTGCACTATAGCTGTACGCAACCGAAATTGCAAAGGCTATCAGTGTCATCATTCCTGGATTTTTACTTTTCAATTCATCAACAGCGCCTTTTAAAAATGGTTTCCCACCATAGATAAATAGAATCGTAGACAAGACAAACAATAAATACGAGTCCCCCGTAAAACGCCAGTCTACTCCTAGAAACATTTGAATCATCGGTGAAAGCAAAAGAATTGGTACCATAATAAATAGGGATACAAAGAATCTTCTTTTAAAATCCTCTACCATCATTGCATGATGGTCATGGTGGCTCTCACCATGTTTAGTTTGTTTGTGTTGACTATGATCTTCATGATTATGTTCTTCATGATTATGTTCTTCATGATTATGTTCTTCATGATTATGACCTTTATGCATATTGTTATCGCTCATTTTATCTCTCCTTTTCTATAAAAGAGTGGATTGACAGTCTTATAAAGGATGTACCCTTTGAATACAATGTAAAACAAAAGAGAATTGAAATCAAAACAGACCCGCCTTCAAAATAAAATTGAAAGAGGGTCTGTATGTTGTAATTGCAATTTGGTTAGTTACTGGATCGCTTCCACTATATATCCAATATCATCAATTGCGTCTTTTATAAGTTGATCCTCGATCTTGCCTTCGGCTTCAATCGTTGCTTTTTTATCTTCAAGACTAACTACAACTGAATGAACACCATCAATTTCAAGTAATGCATTTTCTACTCTTTTTACACAATGACCACAAGTCATTCCAGAAATTAAAATTTCTTTATTCATATTTTTCACCTCATCAATATATTTTAATATACCCCTAGGGGGTATTTCATATTTTCATTATGGCATGCTTATGTGTGGATTTTATGAAGATTGAAATATACATATTATTAAAAAAAAAAGCGATCTTATCAAGACCGCTTCTCTTTGTATTATAACCTCATGAATTTTTTGATAACAAATCGTGCTGGCTTGTAGTACAACCCTTCCATAGCTTTTGAAACCTTGGCAAGTTCGAGCCGAATTGGAATATTTTGTGGACAATGTGTTTCGCACTTTCCGCAATTGATACATAGTGACGCATTATGCGCTTTGGACTTTAGGCTAGTCTGCATGATGTATTTTGTAATCGCGCCGATTTTACCTTCGATCTCTATATTGTTATAACAAGAAAAGCATGTTGGAATGTCGACGCCTATTGGACATGGTATGCAGTAATTGCAACCGGTACATGGAATTTTTATCGTTTCCATTAAAATTTTACTTACTTTATCAAACAACGCATAATCAAGTTCAGTAAATGATTCTGCTTCTGCATCTGATGCCACTCGGATATTCTCTTCAACCATCTCCTGTGAATTCATACCAGAAAGTACAACCATCACTTCTGGGTGGTTCCAAATCCAGCGAAATGCCCACTCTGCTGGTGAACGCTTCACATAGGCATTGTCCCAAACCTGATAAACTGCCTTAGGTAAATTGGTAACGAGTTTGCCACCTCGAAGTGGCTCCATGATCATAACAGGAACGCCTTTTGAAGCCGCATATTGCAAGCCACTTTTCCCCGCTTGATTGTTTTCATCTAGGTAATTGTATTGAATCATGCAAAAGTCCCAGTCAAAGATGTCAATTAATTTGACAAATTCATCTCGTCCACCGTGATAAGAGAACCCTAAGTTTCTGATTTGGCCACTGTTCTTCTTTTCTTCGATCCACTCTAATATGCCGAGTTCAATTAACCTTGTCCAAATGTTCACATCTGTGATCATATGAATAAAATAATAGTCTATATAATTCGTTTGCAAACGCGACAATTCTTCATTGAAAATCTTATCAAGATCCTCACGTTTTTTTACAAGATAAGGCGGTAATTTTGTAGCAATCTTAACGCGTTCTCTATAACCCTTTGATAAAACGCGTCCAAGTACCACTTCACTGTTAGGGTAAATATAAGCCGTATCAAAATAGTTCACACCGTTTTCAATCGCATAAATAATCTGCTTTTCAACTTCCTTCTCATCCTTTGGAAAACGCATGCAACCAAAACCCAGGATGGATAGTTGATCGCCGTTCTTAGGATTCTCTCTATATTTCATCTGTGTACCATACCCTTAATCTATAGGTTCTATATCTAACTTTATTCGTAATGGACATCTCCCATAATCGTCGTTTCCATGAATGTTTTGATGTCACTCTGTTTATCAAAATTGCCTAACGCCCACATAAGCTTCATGACGATGGCCTCAGTGTTCATATCACCTGCACTTATGATTTCTGTTGATAAATTCTGTCCTACTGCATAGACACCAAGCTCAGTGCCATCTTCCACGCACTGTGTCGTAATCACAACAGATAAACCGGCATCGATGAGCTCGTCGAGCTTCTTACTGACGTTGGTCGACTCATTTGGAACACCGCCCACGCCAAAACTCTCTACGACGACACCTTTATAGTTTGCCTTGATAAAGTCAAACAATTCAAGCTTGATGCCTGGGTGCAACTTAACAACGGCAACATCCTCGCTAAACTTCGTGTTCAACTCGAGTTTTTTCGTTAAATCAAGTGAATACGTTTTAGAGTAGATGCCGTGATACATTAGGTTGTTGTATTTGGCCATACCAAGTTTCATCTCAGCAATTACTGGAAAGTTGACGCTTGAAAAGGCATCTCGACTTTTCGATTTAAATTTCATAGCCCGAGAACCATTTATGATGATCCCATCAAAAGAAACGAATACGCCTGGTAGTCCTTCACGTGCAAATAAAAACGCATCCGATAGATTTTTTCTCACATCTGAAAATAGTGCACCTACCACAACTTGTGAGCCTGTAAGCACAACTGGTTTTCCGAGATTTTTAAGCATATAGACAAGTGCAGCAGACGTATACGCCATTGTGTCCGTGCCGTGTGTGATCACAAAGCCATCGTACGCATCATAATTCTTATAGACGGTTTCAGCAATTTTTCCGATTAACGTCAACGTCATATTTGTGCTGTCTTTTGACATAAGTGTCAATGTATCGATTGTCGTTTTTTCGCGAATTTCAGGCATGAACATCAAGAGCTCATCTGCGTTGAAAGTCGGTGCCAATCCATTCTCTGTTGCGGCAGATGCAATCGTGCCACCTGTGGTTATCATAAGGATTTTCTTCATTTTTCCCCCATTAAATCATGCATGACATACTAATCCCATATTAACAATAAAACATTATAAGTTAAATACGAATAATTAACCATTGTTCTCGATTATTTAAGAATGTAAAGTTTTTTGTCTTTTGACTTTATCTTCATTATAACTTATAAAAAGATAGCTCTGTAGTCTTTTTTTATTCTTGCGCTTTAGGGTCAAATGCGACGCGAAGGCCTTCACTTAGCAGCCTTAAACTAATTGTGGTGACCGCAACGATGCCAATGGGATAAAACCATGTCCAATAGTACTCTTTGAAGGCATTTGGACCGCTGATATTTGGGATTAGATTGCCCCATGTAGGCTGAATCGCTTCATTGATGGTGCCAGAAAATCCAATGCCAATGAAGCTGAGCATGAGCTCAACGATGAGTATTTGCGCCATAAACTGTATTGACGATACGATCACATGGCTTCTTAAGTTTGGGAACAAATGCTTAAACAAGATTGCCCGTCGACTCACACCAGACACTTCAGCCGCTAATAGATAATCTTCTGAACGGATGCGCATCGTCTCTGCGCGTACCACTTTAAAGAGCGTCGGGGTACTTAGAAAACTATAGATGACTATACTGGTTAACAGTATTTGAAATATTGTGAAATTCAGTCGACTTAGAAAAATGCCCATCATCATAATCAGTGGCAGTAAAGGCAAAGCTTGAACGAACGTCATAAACTGCGACAGTGCAAAATTCACGCGTTTGTTGCCGTAGCCACAAAGGAGTCCAAATAGCGTGCCAAATAATGTATAAGGGATGACGGCAACACTTGCAAGCAATAGCGAAATACGTCCGCCTTCGCATATGTTGACGAATAGATCTTGTCCGATCCGAGTTGTCCCGAACCAGTGCTGAGCCGATGGGGGCATAAACTTCATTGTGCCATCGATGTCAGACCATTTGTAAGGTGAAACAATTGGTACAAAGATCACAGCCAATAAAATGATGAGAATCATAAACGTTCCTGACAGAATCATGGGGTTTTTTATCAATCTTTTAAACGTCATCACGCACCGCCTTTAAGTCTGGCATCCGCTTTTGCATAAAGTCCATCTGCAATCATATTGCCAAGTATGACCATAATCGCGTAGCATAGCACGATAGCGACCATCATATCCGTCTCACCATATCTGATTGATTCTATAAACAACATGCCAATTCCCGGCCAACTGAAGATCTCTTCAACGAAGATATTGCTCATGATAAGCGTTGGTATGAGCATCGCCATCAAAGAAATGAGGGGCAGCAACGCATTTCTCAGTGTGTGTTTGAAAAAAACACTGTAGGGTGCAAGCCCCTTCGCCTTTGCAGTACGTATGTAATCTTGATGGATCACTTCAAGCATGGCATTTCGGATGTACGGCACAAGCGTTCCGATCCAAACGAGTGAAATTGACGCTACCGGTAGAATCATGTGATGTGCAATATCAGTGACTTGTGACCATAATGACGGGTAACCCCTTGCGATCAGTCGCACATCCCCCATCCCACTTATAGGTAGGAAACCTGGCATTTTCCGAGCCACCCAGAGTATTGTGAGTAAACCGAAATAGAAACTTGGCACAGACGTTAAAACCATCGTCAAAACCATAATGATATGATCTCGCCATTTGCGTTCTTTAGTTGCGGCCAGAACACCCATTGGCAATGCAATCGATATGGCCACGACAAAGGCGACCGCGTTAAGTAATAATGAATCAGCCATATACATAAATAACAGATAATTTACAGGCTTTTTATCGGTATAATAAGTCCCCAAATCACCAGACACTGCGCTAGAAAGCCATTTAAAATACCGATCATGAACCGGCGTGTTGAGACCAAGCAACTCCTTTTGCACTTCTTTTTCAGCTTGCGTTATATCAAGCCAACGGACCTGTGCGTTATTGGGATGTTGATCGGCTAAAAAATAGGCGATAAATGTGACGCTCAGTATGATGATTGCTGCAAAGATCACTTTCATAATTATTTTCTTCATCATTTCCCCCTCTTGCTTTATGTAATTTCTAGGTTTCCTTTATCCTAACATATCAAATATATGATTCTTCTATAAAATATCTTAAAATTGTCTGAAAATTATTGCATTTCGCATCAAATCCTGCGTACAATAAAAGAAATTGCATTGGAGAGGGCTATGAAATTATATCTCGTACGACACGGCGAACCGAGTTATACACCTTGTACGATTCGAAAACTAAAAGGTCAAGGTCGGGATTTGGCAGCACTAAATGAAGATGGCATCAAACAGATTCTAGACATCACAGTGCCAAAACTCATAGATTGCGATGCTCATATTATCTTGTCCTCACCCTATACAAGGTCGCTACAAACGGCCGCTGTTCTCGCAAGTAAAACAGGTCTTATTACTAAGGTGGTTCACGATTTACACGAATGGGTACCCGATATGACATTCAACTATGGGTCTTATAAGGAGCTGGTAGCCATTTACGAAGATTTTTATAATCATAGAGGCATCTTGCCACAAGAAGAAGCGCGTTCATCGTATACGAATTGGGAACCTTTAGACGTATTCAGACAACGCGTACTTCATGCACTTGTGACCGCATCAGAAAGTTACTCGAGTTGCATCATCACGGCTCACGGCATGGTCATACAGTCGCTAACTGGCGAACATATCGACTATGGTGAAGTCATTGAAATGACCCTAGACGCTGACTATGAATTGCCACCCTGGACATTTAACCCACCTAGAAAACAAGACTAATACGGAGGACCTATCTATGAAACAAATCAATCTTGGCAGTTCGGCACTTAGAGCTTCCGAAATCGTCATGGGCTGTATGCGAATTGATACACTTAATGTAAAAGAACTTTCTAACTTTGTGGATCAGGCAATGGACGAAGGCATAAACATGTTCGACCATGCGGACATCTATGGCAATACCACTTGTGAAACATTGTTCGGTGAGATGCTTCAAAGCAGACCTGGTTTAAGGGAAAAAATAAAGCTGCAAACCAAGTGTTCGATTCGCAGCGGTTACTATGACCTATCAAAAGACCATATCTTAAATTCAGTTGATGAAAGTTTGAAACGTCTTCAGACGGATTATATAGACTTATTTATTTTGCATAGACCGGATACTTTGATGGAACCCGATGAAATCGCACAGGCGTTTGACAGCCTATTGTATAGTGGAAAAGTCTTACACTTTGGGGTCAGCAATTTCAACAGCATGCAAATCGAAATGCTGAAAATGTCTGTTTCTCAACCGATACTAGTCAATCAAATGCAGTTCGGTATCATGCACACCGGTATGATCGATAAAGGTTTTCAAGTAAATACGACATTTGATGGCTCGTATGATCGAGACGGCAGCATTTTGGAGTATTGCCGAATCAATAACATCACCCTTCAGGCGTGGTCACCATTTCAATACGGCTTTTTCGAAGGCCATTTTATTGACAATCCAAAATTCCCAGAGCTAAATGCCGCTCTTGATAGGATCGCAAATCAAAAAAACGTGACAAAATCGGCGATTGCACTGGCATGGATTCTAAGACATCCTGCAAAGATGCAGGCAATCTTAGGTACGACCAATGCAAAAAGGCTTCATGAAATCTGCGTTGGGACGAAAATTGAACTGAGTCGTGAAGAATGGTACGCTATTTATCGCGCTGCTGGCAATCTATTGCCTTAATACATTTATGAAATATACAGCTTGCCGTTGTTAAACAGTAGGCTGTATTTTTATGCTCATCATGTAGTTACGATTTTTAGAAATACCTGCTACACTCTTTCCCTTCACCGCGATCGCTTTTAACAACGCTATAGTTAATACGATCATTTTCTAATCTAAGTGTCATATGATAAAGGACAATACCTATGTCAATCTGGTTCATCCGCTCGTACAAAAAGGCTTTCAGGAAGCCCGGTTTGTTTCGATAGATATGCATCATATCGTTATCATTTACAAAAAACCAAGGCTGTTTATTGCTTGCAGAAGGTGCTACCCTTGCCGCTTCGACTACGAGTTGAAACTGTTCATCGTTGATATTGTGTGAAATTTCACCAAGTGACTTGCGTTTAAAGGCTTCCAAATTAAGTCTGTGCACCGTCTCAAGTGGGTTACCAAAAGCAAGGACCATGACAAAGTCGAGATCTGACTGATCTTTTGCCATTTGCGTCGGTTGTGCCATACCAAGGTAACAGCAACCAATTCGATTCATGGATAGAAACAAATCGATTTGTTGTAGCATATAGCCTGCATTTACCAGATATCCGTCACTTTTCTCAGAGTAAAACATCAAATAATGCGGGGCTTTAATCGGCAAAACGAGTTTGATTTCATCTCTGGAAGCAAACCTGATTTCCGTTTTAATCGTGGGATCTAATCGTTTAACCGAGCTTGAAAAGGCTTGGATCTCTTTGAGCGTTGCTTCATCTAAAAATTCAAGGGTATAGTTTCTAACTGATTTTCTTTTAAATATCGCTTCGTAAAAATTTGTTTGTATCATTTTAAATTACCTCACATATATGGAAATTGCATGGAATTATGCATTTTGCTCACTTGGAAATTATATAACAGGCGTCCTTTATAAACCACCCTATGTTGTCAATATTTTGTCAATAGAATGTAAACAATAATCAAAATTTTCGAGCAAATCCACATTTCTTGCAAAGTTCCTCAGTTACTTGTCGGTCTGTAAAGCCCTTATACATTTTTTTTGCACGATCTGAATCGATGATGGATTCTATACTGCTTTCAAAAATATTACCTAGATGGATATTGCCATCACTATCAAGACAACAAGGGACCACTGTACCATCGACCAATATGCCGATTTGATCTCTAAGCCCATAACAAAAGACTTTATCAGACATGTCTGTTTGTTCAATATCAGGCCACTCAAACTTATGCGCGATATTGACATAGACATTATTGCTAAGTTTGCCACTTCGATATGACATGCACTTTTCTTTGATGCTAAAGTCCAGCTTCAAGTGTGCTTCCAGATAAGCCATAATCTGCTCATTCCAGTTGTTTGCCCCTTTTGTGGTCTCGCCATCTAAATTCCAAAGTCTAAGCGAATTGACGATCTGTGTCTTTTCTTGTGACTCAAGGATAAACGCAGTAATCTGTTCGATATACTTTTCTAACGCCAGTGATCCATTGTTGGCTTCGAAGCTGCTTAGCGAAAAATTGACTTGCTTGATAGCAGGTGCAGATAGCAGGATATCTTTAGCTGTTTGGATCAAAACGCCGTTAGTCGTGATATTGACTTTCAAACCATGTCTATCGCATATCTCTAAAAATGAAGAGAGGTTTGGATGCAGCAATGGTTCACCCATGACATGGAAGTAGATTTGATCCGTTAAGTCCTTGATTTTGATCACAATGTCCTCAAACGCCGTCTCAGTCATGAACTGTGGCAGTCTTTTGGTCAAAGGACAGAAGTCGCACTTCAAGTTGCAGACATTAGTTATTTCAACATATATTTTTTTGTACCTTGGCATGTAGTTTCTAGTCTCCTATCTGTTACTTTATAGCCGCTTGCTTTTCAACGTTTACTTGATGGTTCTCTCTTTAAGTTCGTACAAATCAGGTCTCCTATTTTTAAGCAAAGTAACCGTTCCAGATTTTCTTGAACGCTTCAATAACTCAAGGTCAACATCACCGACGATGACCATTTCTAGGTTTGGCGTACATTCCGCCATGATGCCGTCTCTTGGAAAAGAGAAATCTGAAGGTGTGAAAATTGCAGACTGAGCGTACTGAATATCCATATTTTCCACGTGTGTCAAATTGCCCACTGTACCGGCAATAACTGTATAAACTTGGTTTTCAACGGCTCTTGCTTGCGCACAGTATCTGACGCGCATGTAGCCTTGACGCTCATCAGTACAAAATGGGGTGAAGATAATGTTAGCCCCTTTTTCCGTTACGATGCGCGCGAGTTCTGGAAATTCAATATCGTAACATATCAAAATAGCAATTTTTCCACAATCGGTATCGAACACGCGAATCGCATCACCTGTAGATATCCCCCACCATTGCTGCTCGTTTGGCGTGATGTGAAGCTTGTATTGCTTTTCAATCGTCCCATCACGTCTAAAGAGATAGGCGATGTTATAGATGCGACCTTCCTCTTCCACAAAGTGTGAGCCACCGATGATGTTGACGTTGTATTTGATGGCAAAGCTCGTAAAAATCTCAATATAGCGTTCAGTAAAGGTAGTCAACATGCGCACGGATTGACTAGGCGATTCTTGATCGACAAAGGAAAGCAGTTGCGTCGTAAAAATCTCAGGAAACACGACGAAGTCTGATTTGTAATTTGAAGATACGTCCACATAATATTCACATTGATGGGCAAACTCTTCAAAGGATTCAATCTTCTTCATCATGTATTGAATCACACAAATTCTAACCGGGAATGCCGTCTTAAAGTGATGTGTGTTGTTTGATTGATACTCGATATTATTCCATTCCATAAGCGTCGCATACTGTAATGACGCCTTATCGTCAGGCATATATTTTTTGATGATTCGTTTGAGAACAAAGCCGCTCATGAGCTGAAATGTCAAAATCGGATCATAAATATTGAGTGCCGCAACTTCCTCTGCATATTGTTTCGCCGTCATCTTATCGGCATATTGGTTATATCCAGGAAGGCGTCCGCCAATGATAATGCTCTTGAGATTCAGCTTCATTGCTAGCTCTTTGCGTGCTTCATATAGCCTCTTTCCTATTTTCATGTTGCGAAAATCAGGATGAACCATAACTTCTATGCCATAAAGGTTATATCCATCCGGATCGTGGTTGGTAATATAGCCGTTTGCAGTTATTTCTGCCCAACTGTGTTGATCGTTGTACTCATCAAAATTAAGTATTAAGCTGGAGCTGGATCCTATGATCTGATCGTTGTACGACACGCAGATCTGCCCTTCCGGAAATATGCGAAGGTGACTGTCAAGCTGAGCCAAGGTCCATG
>CAYLNI010000001.1:52981-53297 GCA_964384705.1 uncultured Fusibacter sp. | reverse complement strand
AGATTTTTTGAAGTTCAATGATTGCTTGAAAATCTTCTCTTTCAATGGGTCTTACGATCAGTTTGTTTTCAAATTTCGACAAGTCTATATTTGGCATGTCACGACTCCTTTGGGAAAATATTAAAGCCAACTCTCCACTTTCATATATGCCTAGGTTAATTATGCAATTTACAACTCAATATTATATTATACTCTATTTTATGTAAACTATAAAGAAAAAGCCCACGACTCGCAAGAGGTGGGCTTAACCTATCTATACTAATTAGTTCTCAAATGCTTTTTTGATTCACAGATGATTCGTCGAATTAGAAACTTT
>CAYLNI010000001.1:49925-52971 GCA_964384705.1 uncultured Fusibacter sp. | reverse complement strand
CATAACCGAGTTCATAATACTGGTTGTTGTTAAATGTAAAGCTCTTGATGACATCAAGACCGAGCTTGCGCGTGTGTGCATCATAGGACCTTGGATTGATGTGATTGATGAAAGTGATCAAGATTGGAAATCTAGGCTGCATCTGCGTTCTGGAGAATTCGAACAAATCTGGCAGAACGCTTGTCCCTCTATAGGCTTTATGGATACAAATCGGACCATATTGATATGAATTTTCGAGGGTCAGGGTTTGGCCTAAGTATTCACTGTTTGGCAAGTCTTGAATCATGTGCTGAAAGAGCGGCCAAGCTGACCAGTAGCCCCATGATGCCGCCATCACATACGCGACTACAGCATCACCATCACAGGCGATTGCAAGTCCCTGTTCATTTTCGATGATTTCTTTAAACTGTTGTTCTGAAAAAAGTGTGGTGACAAACCCGTTAGATTTATCTTCCTCGCTGATTGTCGACACGTGATAGATTGACTGAAGCGCCGATATTTTTGGTATATCCGCCAGTGTGGCATTTCTATAGATCATAATAGCCTCCCATCATAAAAAAGTCGCTATGTACTAGTTCTACATAGCGACTCAAAGTCCTCTTTTAGTGGTTTAATATATGTGTCTTTGCGCGTTTTACAGTTTCTTTCGTGGAAAACGTCTCAGCTTCTGTTTTGATAGCAGTGAGCCCTGAAGCCATAACGGCACCTCGCAATTTTGGCCAATACATCGCTGGACTTTTGAGCCGTTTCATCATAAGATTGCGACGTACGCTATTACATGAAAGATCGTAACGCTTTTCAGCGTGCTTGAGACCGCCTTTCAGCGCATTAAATAGTTTTAACGACGTCGTCAAACCGTAGCTGAAGCCCTCTGCTGACGTTGGGCTCGTCGCCCCTGCCGCTTCACCTATTAAAGCGAGTGGCAGTCTGTTGCCGTTCATGACTTTAACAGTTGCTGAAAAACATAGATCACTTTGTAGTTGAGAGCGTTCAATAAATGCCCCTTCTGTCTTGTCAGCTTCTTCAAGTGAGATACCGAGATGCCTTGAAACCTTATGCTTCAACTTGGTGAACAATGCATCTGCTCCCCCTCCAAAGTCGTCATCGCAAGGAATCGCCGTGCCTAGAATCAAATGCTTCCCCTTTTGTATCGTCCAAGAATAATAATCTGTAATGGTACTATCGAAAATTCCCGTAAAGTATGGAAGCGTTTCATCTATTGGGTACCATTTCTGGATACTAAAGTATTTTTTTGATCCCTCTTCATTGGCAGGTGGTAGACAGCGTCTTTTCACCAATGAATTGGCACCATCTGCGCCGACTAAAAATTTAGCTTGTACGATTTGTAGACTACCTTCAAGGTCTTTATAATGCACTTCCCAATACCCGTCCATGGCATAGATGTCTTTCACAACCATACCACACCGCTTGTCAATGGCTTCTGGTACGAGTTCAAAGAGATAGCGATCGAAACGCTCTCGGTTCATGTTTAAATAGTGTCTTGGATAATAGCGTTCAAGTCCGTTATCAAAATCGATGGTGCGGACTTTAAAAATCTGTGGGTTTTCGAGGACAGAAGCAGGCAATGACAATTCGAGCTTTGCCATGATTTTTTGAGCATCTGGTGATAATAGACCACCACATGCCTTTTGTCTCAAAGGGTCTTCAGGCTGATCAAGCCTTCTTTTCTCTAAAACACACACCGAATACTGCGTCGTGCTTCCAAGCAATCTGGCTAAGTTTGAACCCGCTGGTCCTGCACCGATGATGAGTATGTCGAACATAAAAGCGCCTCCTTTATTTGTCTCAATATTACCTCTATATTTATCGTTTGTCAATAACAATATGCCGACTAATGATAAATGCGTATTGTTTTACATTGACATCGGATTCTCAAAATGTTATGTTTATACTATTAAGAGAATGAGTTGTTGGTGCCTGGCACCATTTACTCACATGGAGGCACCTATATGCGATCGTATCAAAATTTAATACTAAAGAGCTTTATCGTTCTCATGGGTGGGTTGATTGCTGGACTTTGCATCTTTTGGCTACCGAGTTTGGCTACGGATACAGCAGTAAACAACCCGGATTATGCCTATTTGAGATTTCCAGTACTCATCTACATGATTGCCTCAACGGCACCTTTTTACTTTGCGCTGTTTAAGGCGAACCAACTGCTTAACTTGATTCATCGCAAGGCAGCGTTCACTACCGAATCCGTACGCGCTCTAAAAGAAATCTCAATCTGTGGTGCACTCATCGCCCTTGCCTATCTGGTTCTAAGTGTGATTTTATCCTTATTGGGTGCAATGCATCCGGGTATCCTGATTGCCTTTGCCGTTCTAATTCTAACTTCCATCACGATTTCGTTTTTTGCCAACCTTCTGAAGATTCTCCTTGAAGAAGCGTTGGATTATAAAAACGACGTCGATTTGACCATATGAGGTGCGCATATGCCTATCATCGTTAATCTAGACGTCATGCTCGCCAAGCGCAAAATGAGCGTTACGGAGCTCTCAGAAAAAGTTGGAATCACAATGGCCAATTTATCCATCTTAAAAACCGGCAAGGCAAAAGCCGTTCGCTTTTCAACACTTGAGAAGATTTGCGACGTACTTGCTTGCCAGCCTGGCGATATCTTGGAATATACGAAAGAGTAAAAAAATAAACGTCCCATCATGAAGTTGACTTCATTTTGGGACGTTTTACTTTATAGCTTACGAATTTATTTTTTGCTCAAATAACAGCTGACACAGTACACGGCTGCATTCTCGTCATTTCTAGTAGACACTTTTAATTCAGTGTCACAGTTACGACATTTAACTAAAATGAAAGATTCGTCAGCTTGATCACTACTATAATGTTCACATGTCAATGCACAACCATCGAGTTCACACTCCGAACAATCTTCAGACGGAAAATCAAATTCACATGTTTCTAAAATGCCATTTTCTTCATCATTTTCATCGATGACACTTTTAAGATTTTTACAACTGCTACAAATGCAAGCTTGCATTAATTGCCCTCCTCAAATATCGGTTTC
>CAYLNI010000001.1:36874-49881 GCA_964384705.1 uncultured Fusibacter sp. | reverse complement strand
TAACAAAAACCGAAGCACTAGGCAATGCATGATTGCTTTAAGCAGTTTCGCGTCAAGCATGTTCGCTTTAGGCGTTTTCTTTAATCAGCAATTTGTAATCCGCTAAATCACTGTGAATCTCATCTTTAAGTGGATTTTTCTTATATTTGATGACTTTTCCAAAGTGGTATACGAAGACGCCAATATTAAAGGCCAACGATAAACCTGCTATGATGTAAAGTGCTGTGATACTATGTGTCGATTTAACCGCAAACTTTGATGTGTCTACAAATGTCGGGAAAGACATAACGAACATCATCCAAATACCAAGTGTTTGCGCGCGGTGTTGTAGCCATGCGCCTTTTTTCATGAAAAAAGCAGGAATCGTACAAGCAATCAACAATGCTGCACCAGCGTAAAACGCATGATCTGGAACACAATTGTAGACATAGGCAAAGTTCCAAAGGTCATAAGCGATGATCCAGAACCAGAGCTGATCCGGCCAGATCATATCTTTATGTTTGCCTTTGCTGACGATGATGCCAAGCCAACCAGAAAGTGTGATGATATTTAAGAGTCCTGCAATGCCATTCATGACGTTCCATGGACCGCCAACGATGATCATGCCATCAAGAAAGCCATTTGTGCTCATGAGTTCAAATTCACGAACGACAGCTTCCAATATGTTAACCGATAGTATAATCGGTGGAAATAACAACATATATTTGTTTTTACTTAGCTTCTCAGAATATCTGATTGCCATGAAGCCGAGGCACCCTGCAAGTGAGGAATAAACTTTTGCCCATGCGAACCATGTGCCTACACTTGAGCCTGCACTAGCTGTTTTTGGCCAAAGTGTAAAAGTAAGTATTATAGGAAGAACTAAAAAAAGTGCAATCGAGAATTTTTTACTCATTCTCGCAAGGTGGTTGACGCCTATTAAACCACCCAATACAATAAACCACATGACGTACGAATACCAAGGTACCGCTTCAAAAAGGAACATGCTAAACCCCCAAAATAATTATTAAAACGACAGTCATATCGTTTCACCGAATCTCATTCTGTTACAGATTAGCACTAACCAATTTGCTTGTCAATAATGTAACAACCCTTATCAGTGTTTTTCCCAAACAATTTGAAATTACAAAATGACCGTGTTATACTTACGTTGAAAAATCGAGAAATAGGTGACTATATGAAGAGACTAACAGAACGGCAAAAGCAAGCTATTGCCACAAAATTTAAAATACTTGAAATCGCATTTGGGTTGTTTAAAAGCAAGGGTTATGATTCTGTAAAGGTTCAGGATATCTGCGATGCAGCTGAGATTTCAGTGGGTGCTTTTTATCACCATTTTTCTTCTAAACTCGAGATTATCAATACAGGTTATGAACAAGTTGATACGCTATTGATTGAAAGATACGAATCAAAAACACACGACGATTATCGTCAGATGATTATCGACCTCATGGGTGAAGGTGGCAATCTCCTTGAAGAATTGGGTTGGCCATTTGTCTCAGAGGTATACAAAAACTTGATGACGCTAGATAATAAATATACACTAAGCGAATCGCGACCAGTGTATATAGAACTAAAGAAAGCGCTAATATGTGCAATGGATATCGGCGTAATTGGCCAATCACAGTCTCCAGATGCGCTCGCAATGACAATTATGCGCTTATCAAGGGGTGCAATCTTCGATTGGTGTCTCAATAAAGGCACTTATAAATTGAAAGATAGGATCCTTGAAGACATCAATTTAGTACTTCCCATTTTATAGAGTTAGAAAGGATGACAAAATGAAGCCACAAGTAACCTTAGGAACAATTTCAGATGGCCGTCTATACGATTTAGGTGACCTAGTCAA
This sequence comes from uncultured Fusibacter sp., assembly GCA_964384705.1. GTDB lineage: Bacteria > Bacillota > Clostridia > Peptostreptococcales > Acidaminobacteraceae > Fusibacter_C. The sequence continues at coordinate 48,032 of CAYLNI010000001.1, read as the reverse complement.
AGCGGATACTGATGGCTGTAAGAATTGCAGTGCATGCTGCCATGGTGTAAGTGATTTTATTTCTTTGACACCCTTTGACGTGCATGTCTTGTCAAAACATATGAACATGACCTTTGACGAACTGTTAGTCGATGCGATTGAATGCCATGAAACGGGAAAAATCGAGATACCGCATCTAAAAATGCACGGCAACACGAACAAATGCTATTTTTTAAATGAAGAAGATCGATGTAATATCCATGCGCATCGCCCAAGTATCTGCCGACTATTCCCACTTGGACGCGTCTATGAATCAGGTGATTTCAAGTATTTCTTACTGGAAGACGCCTGCGTGAAGCCGGAGCTGACTGATATCTTGGTTGAAGATTGGATCGGCATAAGGGATTATCCTGAAAACAAAGCGTTCATTATGGCATGGCATAACATATTACGAGCACTGGCATTTCGCGTCAAGTTCATATATGATGATCAAACCTTAAAAGCTCTAAATGCTTATCTCCGCCATACATTTTACGATATGGCATTAGAAGATGGCGAAGATTTCTATGCCGCTTTTTTTAAAAGAGTGCCTAACGCTAAAAATGTTCTTGGGATATTGTAGCTAAAAGTGTATAATCAGGTAAGGTAATTTTCCAATTTCCATATACAATAAACAATAACTTATGAGGTGAATTTAATGGCAGATTTAAAAAAAGAAGACACTATGAACGGATGCGGTTGTGGTCATGACCACGATCATGAGCACGATCACGAGCATGTTCATACAGTAACATTAGAGCTTGAAAACGGTGAAGAATTGGTATGCCCAATCCTTGAGATCTTTGAAGTCAACGAAAAAGAGTATATTGCACTTTTACATCCTGAAGAAGAGATCGCACTTCTTTACGGCTTTGTCGAAGACGAAGCTGAAGGTTCAATCGAACTGACTGAAATCGTAAGCGATGATGAGTATGAACTCGTCTCAAAAGCTTTCAGCACTTTGTTTGAAGATGGCGAAGATGATGAAGAAGAAGTGGTAGCAGAAAAGTAATTACAGTGTAATCTATTAAAATACGAAACAGGCAGATGCAAATCTAATTCTTAGATTGTAGCTGCCTGTTTTTTATATTCAAATTTTAAAAAACGTACTTGACACGATTGAACATATTGTATATATTGTATATATACAATATGCGAGAGGTGATCTTTTGAACATTAACATTAGCAATTCAAGTGGCGATCCTATTTACGAGCAAATCACTTCACAGATCAAAAATGCCATCATGAATGGCGAATTATCAGAGGGCGATGCCTTACCATCCATGCGTCTATTAGCAAAAGAACTCAGAATTAGCGTTATTACAACTAAGCGCGCCTATGAAGAATTAGAAAATGACGGATTTATCGTCTCAATTATGGGAAAGGGCAGCTTCGTGGCCACTAAAAACTTGTCCTTTATGCGTGAAGAGCATCTTAGAAAAGTTGAAGCGTTGCTCTCACAAGCCGTTGATACTTCGAAAATCTGTGGACTTGAGCTCGATGACCTCATCGATATGCTAACGATCTTTTATAAGGGAGAATAATTATGGAATTTGCACTTGAAATTCAAGGACTCACAAAAAAATATGATGGTTTTACACTGGATAATCTGTCCATATCCCTTCCAGGCGGCTGTATTATGGGCTTCATCGGTGAAAATGGCGCAGGTAAAAGCACGACAATCAAACTCATTTTGGATTTGATTTTTAAAGATCAAGGCACTATCTCAATTTTGGGACACTCAGGTGGTGAAAGTAATAAACTACTCAAGGAAAATATTGGCGTCGTGATGGATGAAAGTTACTTTCCAGAATCATTAAATGCGAATCAAATCGATCGCATCATGAAAAATATCTATAAAACTTGGCAATCAGATGTATATAGTGATTGGTTAAAGCGCTTCGATCTCCCTCTTAAGAAGACGATCAAGGACTACTCACGTGGCATGAAGATGAAGCTCGCTATTTCAGTTGCATTGTCTCATGATTCAAAGATTTTGATTCTCGATGAAGCGACAAGTGGTCTTGACCCCATCGTCAGAGATGAAATTCTGGATGTCTTTTTAGAATTTATCCAAGACGAGTCGCATTCTGTATTTATGTCCTCTCATATCATCAGCGATCTTGAAAAAGTCTGCGACTACATAACTTTCATCCATAAGGGTAAGCTCATTTTCAGTGAAGCCAAAGATACATTATTAGAGCAATACGTCCTCGTAAAATGCTCTAAAAGTGATATTCTTAGTATTCCAAAGGAAGCCGTACATGGCATTAGAACGAACAGCTTTGGTGTCGAAGCTCTCGTAGAGCGACATGCAGTGCCACACAATCTCGTGATGGACAAAGTCAATATTGAGGACATCATGCTCTATAATATCAAGGAGTTTAAACTATGAGAGGCTTATTGATCAAAGACTTAGTGAATTTGAAAAGCCAAGCACGCGTCATGCTGGTGCTTGTAGCGTTTTACATTTTTATCGCAATCTCAAGCGAAAATACTGCTATCCTCGGTGGCATCATCGCCATATTAGCCGCCATGCTGCCTATCACAGCCATGGCTTACGATGAAAAAGCTAAATGGGATAAGTATGCGCGCACTATGCCAATCACCCGACGCGATCTCGTTTTAAGCAAGTACCTGCTCGGAATTGGTTTTTCAATTATTGCATTTGGCATCAATATACTATTGAACTTTCTGCTTGGCTACTATCCTACCAAAGAAATCTTCATTCTATCCGCAGCACTCTTAGGGGCGAGCTTCTTGTTCTTAACTTTGGTATTACCTGTGATGTTTAAATACGGCGTCGAAAAAGGACGTATCGTCATGATGCTCCTCATATTTTCACCTACAGCGGTAGCGCTGCTACTCCAAAAGTCGAACCTTGCACCACCTAGTCAAGCGTTTTTAGATAAACTTATTTATATCGTTCCTTTAGTATTGATCGCCTTATTAGGTCTCTCAATGATACTTTCAATCCAATTCTATCAAAAGAAAGAGCTTTAGTACGATAATACAAAAGCTGACATCCAGGTAGTTCAGATGTCAGCTTTTTGTTTTTCTTTTCTAATCTTTTTGATTCGTTTCTTTCCTATCTTAACAGTGCTAAAAACTCTTCTTGAGTCTCTTTGACGACTAAAATATCATCTAACAAACCAAAAGCCTTGCCTTCATGCTGCTCACAGTTGTCAATGCATCCAAATTCTAGATTATTTTCGGAAACGACTTCTTTGATTTTTTCTTCATCAATATTGGAACAACACTTACATATTTTTACCATTCATACACCTCCATCACCATTAGTCAAATTAGAGTGTATCGCAAGTTTATGGAGATTTTGTGTGGTCTTATTTTTTATGTGGCTTAGTTTTTATGTGGTCATAGTTTTTATGTGACTTAGTTTTTCAAGTTCTGAGTTGCTTGCGCTTGCCAACAGCGAGTGACACGATGATAAAGGCTGTAGCGAATCCAAGTTCTATTAGCAATATGGCTAAAATCTCTTTAAGAGATGCAAAATCAAAACGCGTAAGCGCTGCAATCTGAGTGTTCGCTTTGACATACCAATACGTCGGGAAGAAGCTTGCAATTCTTAGTATGCTATCGGCCAAAAATGCCTGTGGCACAAACACACCACTGAGAAAGCAAGTGGACAAAGTAACGATATTTGCGATCGCCGATGACGCTTCTTTACCTTTGACGAGAGTTCCTATAAGAAAGCTCAGTCCTAGTACGGTTAAGGCAAAGACGATAGAGTTGAGCATGAAATAGAGTGTGTTGAGTTTAAAGGCATTTCTAAAGTCAAATGCCACACACATAAACACAAGTATAAGCCAAGTGCCCAGTGCGAACACGCCATTTGCGAGTAAAAATTGCATGCTTACTTTTAGTCCGTTCATAGGTCCGCAAGCGTTGCGCCATTTGATTTCACGTCGATTGAACACGAGCATGATGCTCGAGACACCAAGGATCATTACAAACATGTATGAATAGGCTAAATAGTTAAAGAAAAACGGCATCAAATCACCTTGAATAGCATTTGGATCCGGGTCGATCAAGGTTACATTCGCACGGCTGTTCATCGTATCTGCAATTAGGTTTACGAGCTCTCCTTCATTGATATTGGGATCTCCTAGTGTATAAAGTTTTGCGATCTGCATGAATTGATTGAGATGGAGCGATACTTGTATAGACTCATAGGTACCTGGTACTGTGTGTGTTTCAAGCGTCATTGGTTTACCAGCCAATACTGACTCTGTAAAGCCTTCAGGGATGCGTATGATCATGTAGACGGCCCTAAAAAATAGCGCGTCTTGTATCGCTTCCCGATCGTCCTTCAGCTCGATGCGATTTGAAACATCGGCAAGCGAGGCCTTTAGACCTTCGGTGAAAAGCGTCTCCTCTTCTGATATTATGGCAATGGAAACCTTGGTATCACTATACGACTCTGGTGTTTCATCCCTTTTATTGATAGACATCACAATCATTGAAACAAAGATAAATGCGACGATATAGATCATCATTACCATTTTGTTCTTGTTGATGATTTTTAGGCATACTTTAAAGACTGGCATACTTTCGCCCCCTTATGATGAAATAGGTCAAGCCGCAAAATACGATTGAGTAAAGCGACATACCTGCTAAATTGAGAAAAAGTCGCGTGTGCGTGTCATAATAATATAAGGCATATAACGCATCTGAGAGTTGGTTCGCTGGGTTGAGCCATGCGAGAAGCGGCAATTTTTGAGCAATGTAATATTTGACATCGCTGATCATCATGCCAGCCAAGAATGAGCCTAACATGGATATAAATAGCACCACTGCGACTTTCATGCCTTCACTTTTTTTCACCACTGCAGATAACATGGTGCCCATGGAGATCCCAAGGATGCTGCCGATAAGAAGGATTAAACCAACATATAAGGTATTTGCGCCAAAGGTTACACCGAGTACTACATCCATATAGACAAGTAAAACGAGCAAGCCCGAAAAATGAAACAGTATAGCAGCTAACATGCCTGCAGCAAAGACTTTGAGTTTATGGACTGGGGCTACATTAAGGCGTGCCGCTTGACTACTTAGATTTGCCTGTACGCGATTGACTTCATCGAGGCCATACATACTGCCATAAAGACACGACATGGCAATCAGTGCATAAAAGTATACGAGTGTCGGGTCTGATACCTTATCTGTCACACTGACTTCACGGATATAATTTTGGGACAGCGCCATCGATTCCATAAGTACAGGTAATGCATCAGGGTTATTTTCCACTACTTCACTTATCGTTTTTGAATTTTGACTATATTGATCCAAGAAATTTTTTAAAATACTTTGATTGATGCCCGTCCTTGAAACGATGAGTGTCATCGGCTCACCAGCCACGATATACCCGGAAATCTCACTGTCTTTTAGCAGGCGTTTTGCGGTTACTTCATCGCTTCGTGTGAGGTTAAACATGCGGTCATCACCACTTGAAAGCTGTTTAATCGTCTGATCAAATGCTGGAAACGCATCTATGCCAACTACCGCAACCTCAATCGGCGAAAAATTATCAATGGTCTTGATGTTGCGAAGGGTGATGCTGAAAAATGTCGCTAGAATAAGTGGGAAAACCAGCGTCCAAAACACCATGCTTCTCTGTCTGATCAAGCTTTTAGCCCTATAACTAAATATGTGTAAAAACATAGTCGCCTCCTAATCCCGCAGCTCTTTGCCTGTTATTTCGAGGAAAACGTCATTAAGTGTTGGTAACTCCGAATGGATTTTTCCAAAAGTCACTTGCTCGCGTTTTAGCGTTTCGAGTACATTTTCGAGATTATTCTTTCCCTTTGCCGATCGAATCGTCAATATGCCACCGTGTTCATCTACCGTGATGATATTTTGCAACGACTGTATCGCCAATAGTTGCCTAGGCGTTAGATCAAACGTTTCAACTGTTATCTTTTCACCAAGTGAGATCATGTTTTTTAGAGCGTCTTTTGTTCCTGTCGCGATGACATTGCCCTTATCGAGAATCATGATGCGTGTGCAAATTTGCTCCACTTCCTCCATATAATGCGAGGTGTAGATGATGGTTGCCCCTTGCTTATTGAGAGCTACAATGCCTTCCAGAATTTTGTTGCGACTTTGTGGGTCGACGGCAACCGTTGGTTCGTCTAAGATGATGAGCTTCGGTTTATGTGCGATGCCACATGCGATATTAAGTCTTCTAAGTAGACCACCGCTGAGTTTTTTCGGATAGAATTTTTTAAAATCCTCTAAACCGACAAATTGTATCGCCTCTTCAACGAGCCCTTTTCTCACTTTTTTGTCTGAGACATACAGCCCACAAAAATAATCGATGTTTTCAATGACTGTCAGCTCATCGAATACGGCGACTTCCTGCATAACTATGCCAATGTCGCGTTTGATATCATAAGATTCGGGTGTCATTGGCTTATCAAAGACGAATACTTCGCCTTTATCGTATTTGAGCAGTGACAAAATACAATTGATTGCCGTTGTTTTACCCGAGCCGTTCGGTCCAAGCAAACCGAATATTTCACCTTGTGCCACTTCAAAACTCAGATGATCCAGTGCCAATAGATCCCCATATCGTTTCACCAATTGATTGACTTTTACGACCATGTGTTACCTCCTATTTTCAGAAATATTGAAATTTCATAATTTATGGAATTTACGTATTGTTATGCGTTTTCCTTATGCTTTAAGTATAGGCGAAATGCACGGCGTCTGTTAGTGCCATCCATCACCAATATGAGGTGACATTTGTCACCTTGATTTGTATCACTATCAAGTGATAGACTGTAGATAGATTGATAGAAAATTCCTCAATTAAGCTTTAATGGAGGCTATTATGCCCTTTAAATTAAATCCCACACTAATTATACTTTTTGCAAGCTGTGCCGTTATACAGCTACTCTACCCAACAGATTTAATAGAAGTACTGCCTTTCATAGTCTGCACCATTACGGCTGGTCTTATTTACTATACTGACAAACCGCTTATCAAGCGACTTGCTTTAATTTTCTATCTCGTTCTTAGCGGCTTTTTGCCCGCCTATATACTATTCATCCCTGTTATACTCTACGCTTTTATCGATGAAAACACGCACTATTGGCTCATCACCGCACTATTTCCATATCTCATGCATATTCAGCGGTTAATGGATGTACAAGATAAAGTGTTTTTGTCTCTCATCTTGACCCTTATGGCCTGTCTTCTAAAGTACCAGCAAAACAATCAAGAGCGTCTGAAACGAGATTTGATACAAACTAATGATGCCATGCGCGAACTTACCTTACATTTAAATGAAAAAAATCGACTATTAATGGCACATCAAGATGATGAAATTCACCTCGCCACACTCAATGAACGCAACCGAATCGCAAGAGAAATGCACGACCACGTGGGTCATCAGCTTTCAAGAGTGCTATTACAAATCGGTGCACAGCTTACGCTTAAACCCGCTGACCCTGCATTACTTTCAATGAAGGAAACACTCGACAGCGCTATGGACAACCTCAGAATGAGTGTCCACGATCTTCATGACACATCAATCGATCTTGAAACCCAGCTTAGACAAATAGTGACACAATTTGAAAGCTGTCCAGTTGTATTTAATATAAGGCTTGATGATGCACCAGCTGCTAAGTTGAAATACGCTTTCATCGCAATTCTAAAAGAAAGCCTTTCAAACGTCTCCAAGCATTCTCAAGCGACTGAGGTCAAAGTCTCACTGATTGAGCATCCGAGTTTTTATCAAATGATCATAAGCGACAATGGCAAAGTCACCAGTCGCTCGGATATAGGCGACAAAAGTCATGGCGGTGAAAATGGCAACCCTGGCTACGCCCTATACGACTTGATCCATGCCAACCTTTTGGACCATGGCATCGGTCTAAAAAACATAGAACAACGCGTCACGGAGCTCAAGGGACGTTTTCTCATCCGAACGCAAAATGGCTTTGAACTTTTCATCTCGATTCCTAAATGAATGAACATATGTCATGATACAATAACGAATAAATAGACATGATACTTTAGAGCAAGGAGAACCCTTATGACGATCTTATTAGTTGACGATGACCCCATCGTCTGTCTTTCACTTAAAACAATCATAGAAGCTGATCCGACCATCGAAGTGGTGGCAAAGGGCTCGAATGGACATGAGGCCATCACACTTTTTCAACAGCACAGCCCTGATCTTTTACTCATCGACATTCGCATGCCTGGTCTAAATGGACTTGAAGCGGCGGAAGCCATCTTGCGACTCGATCCAGATGCCAAAATATTGTTTTTGACGACTTTTTCAGATGATGCGTACATAATAAAAGCCCTTCGCATCGGCGCAAAGGGCTACTTATTGAAACAACATTTTGATCGCATCGTACCTTCCATAAAAATCGTATTGCTCGGTCAAAACGTGTATGGTGATGAGATTATGACGCGTCTTCCTGAACTGCTGATCAAAAACAGTAAAATGGCGACTGCCCCTAATTTGGGACTTAGTGAAAAAGAGTTTCAAATCATAGAAAAGGTCTCTGAAGGCCTCTCCAACAAAGAAATCTCAGACACACTATTCCTCAGTGAAGGCACTGTCCGCAACTACATCAGTGCCATATTGGAAAAGCTGGAGTTAAGGGATCGGACGCAGCTCGCGATCTTTTACTATCAAAATATGAGATAGACTAATAAAGCGTCGCTTTAGTCATTGTTCATAAAACCCGCTGGCGGTATACCCAATGCTCTTATTAGCCTCGCCCAATAATTCACTTGGGATGCCGTTGTTACAATCATCACGATTTCTCTCTCAGAAAATGAGGCTTTAACGCGGTACATAAAGGCTTCTGAAAGTTCAACTGGCGTTTCAGTGATCATTTTTGTATAGAGAATCGCACACTTTTCACGTTCAGATAATGATGGGATCATATCGAGGTCAAGTTGACCCTTCAGCCCCTGCATTTCCTCTTCAGTGATGCCGTTGAACTCATAATCAGCCGCATTCATATCGATACAAAATGGACACCCTACTTGTAAAGATACTTGCACCCGAATCAATTGAAGGATTTTGATACTAAGGTCTTTGCTCGGATGACCATGTGCGACAAGTGCTTCCATTACACCAGAGCTGACTGCGGCTTTTGGGTACCATGCAAGCAGTTTGGGGGGCAATAGATCCTTACCAGTTGCCCGCTTGGCGAAGAAAAGGCCTAGCTTAATATAGAATGGCATTTTTTTAGGTGGTTCAATATAGGCTTTCATCGTCTTTTCCATCATATATCTGTAATGGCTGGAATGGCGGCTATTGCTTCTATTTCAACGCGTTGATTTTCATAGCCCAAAATCGTAACACCCGTTAAGGTACTTGGGACATCATGATCACCAAAAGCTGCGCGTATCGTATGCCATGCCGTTACCAAATCATCGCGATTTTGTGAAGCAACGAGAACTCTCGTATAGACCACATTTTCAAGTGTTGCATCACTAGCCTTCAGTGCCTCTATTAAATTATCGATACATAGCTGTGCTTGAAGTTCATAATCGCTTCCATCAGGAATACCACCATCTTTATCAAGCGGACAGGCTCCTGCCATGAACAGTAAATCCATGCCTGCAGGCACGCGACTACCATACGCATAATCGACGTCTGCCATATTTGATGATCGAATTAATTCGACTTTTTTGCTCATATTATCCATCCTTTCGACTAAAAGCTATGTGCGAATTTGCATATAGCTTTAGTATAACCTCAAGATTATTTTACCTATGACAACATTAGGAAATTTACATACTAATTATATCATACTTGAAGCGATACCGCCTCTGATAGACATGTATCAAAATCCATATTTCTTTCAGTTTGTGGTTCATCAACGGATGTTTTAGTAATCATTTCACTTTTAGTGAACTTAAATCGATTCACGTCATCATGAAGTGTTTCGGCTAAACGATTCAAGTTGTCGCAAGAGTCGTAAATGCTGAGAATTGCCTCAGTTTGATTTTCCACTGAGATAACAATCTCGTCCGTACACATATTATTCTCATTGCTAATTTGTGCCGATTCTTTAATGCTGTCACGTAAAGTGTCCTTGATTGCTTGTATCGTCGTTCTCGAGTGAGATGTTTCTTCGATTAATTGATCGACTTTTTCTATCGTTTTTTTGATTTCAATGTACTTCTCACGCGTTTTTGAGACACTTGATTTTTGTAGATCTGAAATGTCGGTCAGTGATTTTATTGTGTTCACCACCTCGTTGTGGCTGCTTTGAAGCTGATTGACAATCATATTGATTTGCTGGGTAGATTCTTTGGATTGTTCTGCCAGACTTCTTATCTCGTTTGCTACTACCGAAAAACCCCTTCCATGTTCACCTGCCCTAGCTGCTTCGATTGCTGCATTTAGTGCCAAAAGATTGGTACGGTTGGCAATATCCATTATGAATTTGCTTGCAAGTTCAATTTTCAACGAGTCTTCTGTGCTTCGTTCTACCTTTTCCTGCATGTTTTGATTCGCTTTGATGGACTTTTCGTTGATCAGAGCGAGCTCAGACATAAGTGACATGCCTTCATCGACTTTTTCTTTCATTTGAGACATATCGCCTATCATACTGTTATGAACGATTGCATCACTTTCGATGGCCGTTTCTAAATTCATAAGCGCTGCATAACCATCACCTGCCTTCTCAACTTGCTTAGTTGAGCCATCAGATATTTCATCGATGGCGCCTGCAATTTTTTGAGCATTGATGGTCGCATTTTGCGTCTCATTTTTTAACACTATTGAAGCATCTTTTAAATCAACAGATACTGTATCGACTTTGCTGATTATATTCTTTAAACTCACGACGATGGTCATGATAGAAGCACTGAGCTCACCGAATTCGTCGCGACGCGCCGAAAGTGCGCTATCCGGTTCAACGGTCAAATCATAACCAGCGATGCGCACCGTTAAATCCATCAATTTTGAGATTGGCTTAATAAAGCTCTTTGCTGTTACAAACGCCATAAGCAAACTCAATAAAACGACACCAGCTGAGACTATTAAGATGAGCTCACCAAGCGCTTTTTGTCCGCCAAACACTTCTTCGTGGGCAACCTCTATGACCATGCCGGCAAAACTATTGCCCACTTTTACAACCGA
>CAYLNI010000001.1:27445-36852 GCA_964384705.1 uncultured Fusibacter sp. | reverse complement strand
CATAACTATTCACCACCTGAACATCAGCGAAATCTATGTTACTTGCTTCAATGTGTGCCGATAGCTCAGAGACATAGTCTGTTGTTATTGACTCTTTTAGTGCACTATTTTCTGTAAAAGGCGCGCGAGACGTATTGGTCAAGAGTAGCCCGTTTTGATCCACAAGATAAACGTCTGCAGTGGCGCCTAAAACATCTTGCCCTGATTTAACGATCTGATTTAAGTCTTCTTGATTGATAACGATGTTGATTGTGCCAATTGTATCCATCGTTTGATTTTCATAACCGCCTATCGGCGTGGAAAGGACTAATATGTTATCGTTTATAAAAGAATTTCGAAATAAATTCGACCATGATTGTTCACCCTCAAGTGCTTTTAAGCAATAATCGCCAACCGTTGCAAGCGGCGCAATATCTAGTGGTTCATAATTCAATGAATAAACGACTTCATTGTAGACATTGGTTATAAAGATATCTGTATAACCGTAATAGGAAGATGCCTGAGTTAATAAATGTTTAAAATCTTCATTTAATTCTGTCTTTTCCTCGGAAGTTGCTTTAAAAGTATTTAATTTTTCGACGCCTTCTCTTACGATTCTAGATTCTGAAAGTATTAGGGCGTCCCCTTCTCTTGCTTTAAAGTAAGTTTCGATGCGATCATTGGTCATCTTTGCAAATAGTGCTGTATTTTTCTCTACTTGTACCGCCACTTCTTCGGATGATTTGTTAATACTGATCGTGCTAAGTAATACTATTGGAAAAAAACCTATGAACAGTGCCATTAGTACTAGCTTCACTTGAATCCCAAATCTCATAGATAACCCCTATGTCATGCATTTTATTTTCATTGCAACATTCATATTTCTAAACTTATAATGTTATTTCCATAATTAAATTTAGCATGACAATGTTAAGTGGAAATATGGATTGCGTTATGTCTGTGTAAAGTGCCGGCATTAAACAAATAAACAGAATTAAATCTGACCCTATCAATTTGATACATTCTGCACATTTACTACGCGTCACTTCGCTGATATGCTGTACCTAATTCAACTTAGGAGGCAATAACATGGATAAGGGGCAAACGACACAACAAACGAAAATAACGACGAAAGATTTAGTATTGACTGGCCTTTTAACGGCCATTGTATTTTCAGCGACGATGTTTATTAACATTCGCTTGCCGATCTCTATAAACGGTGGGTTGATTCACATGGGCAATATTGCTTTATTTTTGACGGCTTTTCTATTTGGCAAAAAGAAAGGCGCCATAGCTGGCGCTTTTGGTATGGGTCTATTCGACATACTTTCAGGTTGGACCGCATGGGCACCTTTTACGTTCGTCATTCGCGGCGTAATGGGTTACGTTATTGGCTCAATCTCGCATGCCAACAATAAAGAGGGCGTGAACGTTTTATACAATATCATCGCTATCGTGTTAGGCGGTATTTGGATGATTGGCGGGTATTATATGACCGAAGTCATTTTATATGGAAATTGGATGACACCAGTTACTTCAATTCCAGGAAACATCGTACAAATCGTCTTTGGCTGTCTTTCCGTTATATTGGCACCTATGCTTAAAAAGGCGATCAAACACTTGTAAAATTAGTGAGGTAACATTGGGAGGTAAAATAATATGAAACAGCTCAAGATTATGACGCCTGGACCAACCACGATACATGAGCGTGTGCGTATGGCAGGTGCAAAACCCATAACGAATCCCGATTTGGATTCGACTTTTTACGCGGATTATGACCGCGTCTGCAATGGATTAAAAACACTGTTTGGTTCTGATCAAGACGTCATCATATTGGGCGGTGAAGGTATCTTAGGCCTTGAGGCGAGTTGCGCGTCACTCATTGAAAAAGGCGACAAAGTATTATGCTTAGATAACGGGATATTCGGTCATGGCTTTGGAGAATTTGCTGAAATGTACGGTGCCGAAGTTACCTATTACACAGTAGATGATCGCGAACCTATTGATCCAAATGCACTGAGTGATTTTCTAGAAAAATCAAACGACTATAAGTTAGCAACACTTGTCCATTGTGAAACGCCAACAGCCATAACCAACTCAGTTGCTGCACTATGCCCGCTTCTTAAACAATACGGCATCCTCACAGTTGTTGATTCGGTTTCAGCACTCGCTGGAGAAATCATCAAAGCTTCTGAGTGGCAGATGGATGTCGTCATTGGCGGCTCGCAAAAATGTCTCTCCGCTCCGCCTGGACTTACACCGATGAGCATCAGTAACGATGCTTGGCAAATGATGGTGAATCGAAAAACGCCAATCGCCGGCTTCTATACAAATCTAACGACGTATAAAGACTGGAAGAAAAATCAGTGGTTTCCCTATACACAGCCTATCACGCTGATTTACGCGCTTGATGAAGCTGTCTCACGTGGGAATGATGACGCCAATTTATATACAAGGCATGCTTCTATCGCCGATGCGACAAGAAAAAGTTGCCTCGCTTCAGGTTTAGAATTGTATGCTAAAAGTGGCTATTCAACCACTGTCACAGCGATATGTGTGCCAAATGGCATTGCCTATAATCAGCTCTTCAGCGAAATGGTCGAGACGCATGGCATCATGATCGGTGGCGGGCTTGGGGATCTTAAAGATAAGGTCTTTAGAATCGGTCATATGGGCGAAAATTGCCAGATTGATGCCGTCTATATGACCTTAAGGGCATTGGATCTCACATTTAGAAAGCATGGCATCTTTAAAGAGCAAACCCCGAAATTACACTTGACGTTTTCAACGCTGATATCAATATAGATATCATCTAATAATGTGATTTTAGATTCAAAAAAAGAGCAAGCGCTAGATAGCAGCTTGCTCTTTTATAGTTCATCATCATTCTATACTGACAACGCGTTTTTTAATGACGACATTATATCGCATTTTCAAATCGATGATCTCATTTCTATTGATGCCTATGAGTACTCTGACGACTGGTCTAAGTGGCATCAAGTCGTTGGTGCTGAGCACCAGGCCGATACTGCCATCGCTTAGTTCGACCAGATCTCCCGGTGGATATGGGATGATGGCCCTTGAAAAAGCAAAAGCACTTTCATGGTCAAACAAATTGCTTGGTCCCATGATATACTCCAAAGTTTCACTCGGCGTATGCGCTTTCCTATGTCGTCTGTCTGAAGTCATTGCATCGTAGACATCGGCAATCATGACGATTTTTGTGTACTTATCGATATCAGGTGCTTTCAAGTTGTTGGGATAACCGCTTCCATTCATGCGTTCATGGTGTTTTAATACGATGTTTTTAACGAAGGCATTTGCCTGTGTGTTGTCGTTTAACAATTGACGACTTAACTCAGGATGTGACCGTATGATGTTGTGATCCGTTTCAGTGTATTTTTCAGACTTGTTGGTTATTAATGGTTCCAATAATTCATTGCTGATATTCATAAGAAGTGACCCTTGAGCCAAATACATCAGTTCTTTTTCAGAAAATCCAAGATTCAAACCGACAATGACCGATAAAATTGCCGTATTGACCGCATGTTCATAATCGTAAATATCGAGATGCTTAACATCTACCAAAGTAATTTGACGGTCTTTTCTAAGCATGAGTTCCGATACGATGGTTTTTGACATTTCAGTCACGCGATTGATAAGATTTTCACCTTCTGTAGAAAATGTGGAAAGACCCTTCGATTTTTTGAATGTTGAAATGCTGCCTATGAGGTCCTGATTGAACTTCCGTCTTAGCTTTGGATCGATAACATCTTTCAGATCGAAGGCATCATCCAAGTTCATTTCTTCTTTAATACTTTCTGTAAGTGCATCCGTTATATATATCGATAGAATATCTTGATTTCTTAAAGCTCTAATCACTTTCTCCGATATCGGTGTCGCTTCTTTTAGAAGCATGCTGCCACTACTGGTATACACGGATTTAGCAACTAAAGAATTTTCTGGTATTTCATCTATACTGACCCATCTCATATTTAGCCTCATTTTAATTTGTCTATGTATATGCTGAATATGATAATACTTATACACTATTTTAACATAAAATGCCTGTTTTCCAATTAAAATCTTCATGGTAAATATTACCCATAAAGCAAAAACCTTAGGCGCGCTACCTAAGGTTTTCTATCGTTAAACTTCATTTTGCTATTATTTACGCATCTTCTCTTTTAGTCGCTCACGTTTTGTCAAAGGAACCTTTGACTTGCCCCATTCATTTTCCGAATGGAGCTGGTTGTACAGCTTCCATCTTTCTGCAGAAAGCGACCTTTTTTGTAGTGCTTCACGAATCGCGCACCCAGGCTCTTTATCGTGTCTGCAGTCCGCATATTTACAGGTATCGATCAGTGTTTCCACATCAGAGAACGCTATGCTAAGTCCTTCGGATGCATCGAAAAGGCCCAGTTCACGTATGCCAGGCGTGTCGATAATCATAGCACCGCTATCAAGTTTGATCAGTTGTCTGCTCGTCGTCGTATGTCGCCCTTTCGAATCCGTTTCTCTGATCGCATTGACTTTCATGACTTCCTCGCCAGCCATGACATTGACTAAAGTGCTCTTCCCCACACCGGAGGAACCAATAAACGCTAGCGTCTTCCCGGTCATAAAAAATGGTTTGAGTGCGTCTAGCCCAATGCCTGTTTTAGAGCTTATTGCGAAGACATTTTCACAACCGGTAAATTGTATCACTTCTTCTACTTGTGTCTTGTAAGCGTCATTGCTGTCCGCTTTCGTTAGCACAATGACAGGCATCGCACGACTTTGAAGTGCAACGCTTAGGTAACGTTCAATTCTATTGAGGTTAAAATCGTGGTTCAGCGAGATCATGATAAAGACGTAATCAAAGTTGACGGCGATGACTTGTTCTTTCATCGTCTTCACATAACCTGCAGCATGTCCAGAAAAATCTGTTCTAGAAAACTGACTCTTTCGGCTTAACACCTGAGCGATGAGTGATACACCACTTGGGTTATGCTGAATCATTACAAAATCGCCAACTACAGGCACACACTGTTCATCTCCTAAAGATTTATAAAAGGAGCCCTTTAACCTTGCCGTAATCTCTCCATGCACGCAAATGACTGTATATATTTCACGATGACTTTCTAATACCCTCGCTGGTATTAAATCTGGACTTGTATCCTTTCTAAAGTCATCCTGCCAACCATATTCTTTTAAATCGATCATACATTTCCTCCAATTTTTTGCACAAAAAAACTTGCCTATTAGCAAGTTCTGTTTTTTTGTGGCTACAGTTTACAAGTAGGTTGCTTAATAACTCTATTTAATTAGCTCGAAATCACCGTATTTAAATATGCCATAATAATCAACCCCTCTCAAACTATTGGTAAATGTATTGGTAAAACGTTTAATACCTATCATTATTCTAACAAATGATAGTGATAAATAAAAGCTATTTTTACTGCGTAGTATTCGAGACTTTTACACAGATTTAATCTGTTGATAATACCGCTCAAACACATAGGGCATAAACTTAGCTTAGATAGCAATTCATCCTAAGGAGGCATGTATGATAAAGAATTATATTATCGATACCAATGTCATGATACACGATCCCTTTTGCTTCTACAAGTTTGACGACAATCACATCATCATTCCGATTATCTGCATTGAAGAGTTAGATCATTTAAAAAAGCGAGAGGGCATCGTCGGCTATCATGCTAGAAGTGCAGCTCGCGAACTTAGCAGTATTAGAAAGCTTGGAAGCCTATCAGATGGCGTAAAATTAACCTCTGGCGGTACATTGCGCATTGAATTGAATCACATGGATTTTTTAAATTTACCAGATGGATTAGATATATCAAAGAACGATACAAAGATATTAGCCGTTGCAAAAAAACTTCAACAAGAATACGCGCCCGTCCCCACCATTTTAGTAACCAAAGATTTGTATATGGCGATAAAAGGGGATGCGATTGGCCTCGAAATTCAGGATTATCAAAACGATAAGATTGAAACAGATGACCTTTATAAAGGGTATCAGGATGTCATGTTGTATAGCAGAGAAATTGACGCCGTTTACTCAGGTGGTTTAATCCTTCCAGAAGTGTTGCAAGGTAAGCTATTTCCAAATGAGTTCATGCATATCAGAAGTTTAGATCGAGAGGGTCATGAGATCATCGCAAGATATGACGGTGAAAAAATAGTCCCCCTAAAATATCAAAATGAAGCGTCTTGGGGCTTGCTGCCAATTAATAGAGAACAAAAAATGGCTTATGAGTTACTGATGAATCCAGACATTCATTTTGTGACGATATCCGGTGGCGCGGGTTCAGGAAAAACGATTCTTGCCACTGCATTTGCCCTTCAGAAAGTCATTGAACAGGGCGTTTATAGAAAGGTCGTCTTTGTTAGACCTGTCGTCCCAGCTGGCAATGACATTGGATTCCTGCCAGGGACAGAGGAAGAAAAGCTAAGACCTTGGATGGGCAGTTTCTATGATGCAATAGAAAACCTTGTCGATCAGAAAGTCATTAAAAAGCAAAAAGAAACTTCTGGTAAAAATAGGCATATGATATTTCCAGAAAAGCCCGACTTTAGCGTTGAAGATTTTATAGAACAATATCGCAAATTTGGTATAATCGAAACTAAAACCTTTACCTACATGCGAGGCCGGACACTATCTGACGCACTCGTCATCGTCGATGAAGCACAAGAAATCACGCCGCATTTGGCTAAACTGATGTTGACACGTGCTGGTTCTGGATCAAAATTTGTTTTCCTTGGAGACCCGAGTGATAATCAGATAGATAACATCTTAGTCGATTCAAAATCAAACGGCCTCGTTTATACCATTGAAAAAATGAAACCCTATGCATTAACTGGTCATGTTACTTTAAAACAGGTTGAAAGAAGTCCACTAGCTAAAATCGCCGAGAACGCAATGTAATCAGGAGGCCTTATTGATCGAACGCCTAATAATAAACGACAAACAGCTTTACCTAACGCTAAATGCCGCATCCAAAAGCAGTGCATTTGCTCGTATCATGCATGTAGTGACGCATTTAGGTGCAACCACTACAGCCATATTTGCTACCTTATTGGCGCTTTACCTTGACTATACCTATCAGATTCCCATTGGCATGGAGATGCTGCTCACTCTCATAATTTCACAAATAATCGTTCAAACCATCAAACGACTTGTCAATCGACCAAGACCTTACAAGAGCATCTCTATCGCCAATGTTTTGAAGCCACCAACATGCGCGTATTCCTTTCCATCAGGCCATACAGCATGTGCCTTTACAATAGCTTTATCTTATGCAAGCGGCATGCCTTCACTCTTTTTCCCACTCATGCTGATCGCTTTTATCGTCGGTTTATCTAGAATCATACTAGGGTATCACTACCCAACAGATGTGCTAATCGGTATGTCGATTGCTTACCTCTCTCATATATGGGCATTGATGCTCATATGACCTTATAATTCTCCACACCCACCACTAATATTGGCCCAAGGTTAACTAAAACCTAGGGCCAAATTTTTTTATTATGAAAATCGCATAATTTCCTCGCCTAAAAAGTTACAACCTATTAAAATCTGATAGTTGTAATGGTTACTTTAGACGCAAAATCAAAGCTATATACAAGTTCACGTGGAAATGCACTGGCACTTAAATCAGCGTTACGTGTGACTGTGAATTCTATACGAGAAAATAGAGCATGGTTCCAGCAAAGTAAGCGACAAGTGCAATGTTCATCGCATTGAAAGATAGATCAACGTTCCTCAGTTTGGCTAGCCATGTATTTTTTGATATCACGTGATTATAAATGAGTATACACACTAAAAATTCAATAAGATAACGTATTGATTTAATAAACAGATCTGCTTTTAACAAAGGAAATGACTGCAATAGTACAAAATTTGAAATCACCCCCGCTACGGAGCCGAGTAAGACGCACAAAGAGGCGAGTACAAACATTGAAAGCCATTGCATATTTTCTATTGCGATCGGCGCTTTTGAAACTGATGATTCGATAGTAGGTTTTGGAATTATGACTTTTATCAATTTCACAAAAGACAACATCGTGCCGATGCTGATCAAATCCATGGCCAATGCAGGGGCAGAGTACCCAATCAACACTTTTGAAATTGAACCACTGAAAAGTGGTGCAGCAGTAATACTCAGAACCGCAACGATTAGTAAAACGGATAATTTCTTTGAGACATGCCATAAGTTATGCATATCTGTAAGCTGCCGCGTTTGATAATACTCTATGAGTAGTCCTGAAATCAAGAAAAGTAAAGGTTTGAATAGACCATGGCTTAAAATAAGATACATTGCGCCTAATCGTGAAAGTTCCGTATTGTAACCCAATCCGATTACAATAAGCCCCATTTTAGAAATGGTTTGATAAGCCAAGACAAGTTTTATATCATTTTGAACCATAGCTAATATAAAACCCAAAATAGCTGTGATGTAACCTAAAAAAAGAAAAAGTGGCATAAGGTCCAATTGATTACCAAAAAGCCAATGAATCCTAATCAGTAAGTATATACCTGTTTTAACGAAGATTCCTGAAAGGATTGCTGATACAATCGTGGGTGCACTTGGCGCTGCATGCGCTCTAGGCAACCAACTAAATAAGGGCATAAGGGCAGCTTTTAATGAGATTCCTGTCATGAGAAAAGCAAAGGGTAAGATCAGAACCTTTGGATCTTGCACTGCGTCTATGGCCAATTTCAATCTATCTAACTCAAGAACACCAAAAAGCTTGTAACAATATCCGATTCCGAGTAAGAAAAATGCCATTGCAACTAAGTTTGACATGAGGTATATCAAGCCATCATATATTGAACGGTTTTCTTTTTTGGACATGATTAGAATCGCGACTAAAACAGTTGATAGTTCTATAAGAACATATAGATTAAAGAGGTCCGTCGAAAGAAAAATACCGTTGATCAAACCTTGTAGACTGAGAAAAACGAAACCAAATTCCTTGGTAAAATATGGTTTATTCAGCGCATAAATAGTGGTCGTAAAGAAGAGCAAACTATTTAATAAAATTAAACTGAAAGATAAGGCATCCATTCTAAGTGCCATACCATATGGCATCGCTTCACTCAATAATAGCATCTCAATCGGAATATTGCCTAATGTACGCAGATATATGGTGTATACAAGTAGAAATAAAGGCGTTACGAGACATAATCGTCTCGTGATAGAATGCCCGGTAATATAATACGCAATCCCAGTAAAAAATGGCATCAAAACGAGGATTAACAAATTATTCATCACTAAAGAACTCATAGATGCTCACCTCTTTTGCGTTTAACTTTCGTCCAATTGGTCGTACCATATTTGTGAAAGAGCGAGATAAACATCGTCAAACAAAGTGCAGTAACAGAGATTCCGATGACGATTGCCGTAATCATCAACGCTTGGGGC
>CAYLNI010000001.1:23714-27403 GCA_964384705.1 uncultured Fusibacter sp. | reverse complement strand
AAGAAATGTCTCCGTACCAATGGGTGCATGTTTTGTGTCATCGCCGATTGAGACGAAAAACAATACGATAGCCGCTTGCATAATACTCAAAGCAACTATCGTCTTAATAATATTGCGACGCGCACAAATCCCGTATATGCCGATAAAAAAGAGGATCAAACTGATTGTTTCTCCAGAAATGTATTTTTCAATCATTGACCACCTCATACAAAATAAATCTATAAAATATTATTGTTAGTCCACAGGCAACTTTTATACCAATCAATAGGTTCATGAGGAGCAAATAGGGCACATTTAAAACTGGATATGAAATATTCATCCATGTAGCAAGAAATCCCAAAGTAAATGTAAATATGAGAATCAATATCAACTTTTCTAAAGATTGTAATCTTAGGAGAGAAACCGTGTCCAATGGGTTGATGATGTACTTGCAAATATAGACGGCCATTATGAGCGCACCTCCCTGAAACCCGCCCCCTGGGGAAACGTGTCCATTTGCAACTATATACATTCCAAATACGAGGATTACTGGAAATAGAACCCCTAGGGATCTTGAGACCAACTTAGAATACTCAGTCATCGTGATCTTCTCCTTCATGAATTGACAAAGTTATAATGCCTATAATACAAAATAGCAAAACGAGTGTTTCAAAGAGTGTGTCATAATACCTAAAATATAAATAGATCGCTGTAACGACATTTGGCGCACTTATTTTTTCA
Organism: uncultured Fusibacter sp.; assembly: GCA_964384705.1. Taxonomy (GTDB): domain Bacteria; phylum Bacillota; class Clostridia; order Peptostreptococcales; family Acidaminobacteraceae; genus Fusibacter_C. Next base: position 26,683 of record CAYLNI010000001.1, on the reverse strand, counting down.
TTGGCATTTAAGATATAATATTCGGCAACGCTGCTCTTTATAGCAAGAGGTTGATTCAATGTTAGAAATAAAACCACCGCTCCTATGACACCTATACTTAATGCAAGCACTTTACGTCTCATAGGTCACCTCTTTTAAAATCTGAATTCGATGTGGGATGTCTTCATCTGTTAAAAAATCGGTCAAGGCGGCTAATTTTAAATTTTCAGAATGGCCATATATCTCATGGAGGCTCTCTGATTCATTTATTATGATTGAAAACGCATGCTTCTTTGATATATGTTCAAGTGTATCAGCAGAATAAAAGATCAACAGCTCTAATTCTTGCTTGGCACAAAATTTTTCAAGTGCCTTCGTCATCTGATCTTTTGCGCGCTGAAAATAAGCGGCATCTGAAAGCGATTCACCTTCAAGCATAAAATAGACAGTAAACACTTTGTATTTTTGTAAGGCAACAAGATATAAAATAGTTGATAAAGTTGTTCCGATAACGGCCTCCGCGATAGCTACATCCGGTGCGTTATAAAGCAAATAGCATACAGAAGCAAATAGAGAAAAGGCACAGAGTGCTACGACGGCGTTTCGGAGTTTTCGTGTCTGTATTGCATATATGGCAACTGGAATCAACAATAATAGAAAAACTTCTTTCATGTTTTCTCCTTCTTAATTGTATAGCCGCTAACATAGGCTGATCGCGTGATCATATGTGTCGTCAATGGGTTTATGATTAGAGTAATGACGAGCAACACACCTACTTTAAGTGACAAAAAAGTGAAACCACTATTAAGCATGACGCCAAATAGAATTGTAATATAACCAACCGTATCTACTTTTGAAGCGGTCAAAGCACGTGTATAAAAATTATCAAACCTAAACAAACCGACAATTCCAAATGCTACAAAAATTAACCCTATGTAAATGATAATCGTCCCCATATTTATAATTTCCCCTTTCTCTGTACATTAATCGCGATAAACATGACCCCAATAAAGCCTAAGAGGGCATAGATAATCGCAAAATCAAGAATATATGTCTTATCAAGCACAAAAGCAAGTACGACGAGAAACATAATTATTTTTGATGTGATGAGGTTTAGCCCAAGCAATCTATCCCAAATGGTTGGACCTATGATAACTCTTATTAAACTGAGTGATGTCAGCGCGATGAGTATGCCAATAGCAAGATTCATAAGCCCTCCTTGATAATTTTTTCCAATTTACCCTTAATTAGATGACCCGCTTTAGTCGTATTGTCCGTAAGTGGGTTCATCCATAAAACGACAAGTCTTTGACCCTCAAGATCAACAGTAATGGTTCCAGGTGTAAGCGTTATTGAGTTGGATAAAACAATTAGGTCCATATTACGATCGAGTTCTGTGTAGATTTCCACAAAAGTTGGATTTGATTTTCCCGTGATGATCGACGGAATAATTGAGAGTCCAGACTTAAATATTTCAAAAAACAGAAAAAATGTAAAGCGTATTAAACGCAGTACATTAAATGGATAAAGTGCATAATAGGATTCTTTTAGCAAAAATTTCTCGCTTAAAACAATAGAAACTGCCGCTATCAACGGCGCAGATATTAAAATGCCGACTGTTGTAGCCTCAAATAAGATGATCCAAAATATGGACATTATCGTCATGAGTTGCGCATAATAGACAAATCTATTCAAAAGTGGACCTCCTTATAATTACTCTGATACTTTAAGTATACCATGAGCTTATAGCCACTTCCACGTCTTTGTCTTATGCATGAACGTCTATTCTTTTTAGGTAAGATCACTTATCACAGGGTTCACAGCGATGAGTTCGATTCCAAGATCTTGTATGCGTCGTAACACACCATACAGTGCTGCTTGATCTTCAAATACACCACTCAGTTTTGTCGTGAAGTCCTCCTGCAGTGTCATCTCAAGTTTTTCGAACAGATGCTCTTTGATATAGCCCTTTATGATGATCTCATAGTACATTTGCCACCCCCTGTGGTTCACTTGTTGAATTTTACAAAAGTCCTAGCGTCTTTGCTTTCGCAATGGCTTCTGTTCGCCGTTTCACTTCTAGTTTGCCAAATAAACTGTTGTTATAGCTCTTTACTGTACTGAGTGCGATAAATAATGTGCTTGCAATCTCTTGATTCGAAAAACCCTTTTCGATCAACTCTAGGATTTCTAATTCGCGTACAGTTAGTAGTGCCTGTATCACTTGATTGACATGAACTATAGTTGAGAGCGTTTGGGTTTCATCATACTCCAAAAATGGCAGCTTAATGCCTTCCGATTCCGCCATTTGCGTCGCTGATTGATATAGTGATTGCTTGACAGCTTCACTTTTTGTAAAACGCATCATCAGCAAGGTATACTCGACGACATGAAGCCAACGTTTTTGGCTCTTTGCACGCTCAAGTAAAATTTTGCAAATAGGTTCTAGCTTTGATGCATATTGATTTTTCGGAGCATATTTAAAAATCAGTTTCCATTTCATCTCGCTGGTATAGGCAGATTCATCCTCTGAAAAAGGTTCAAGTGTGCTTAACGCTTCATCAATGCGATGCCTGAGAACATTGATATCGGACTCCAATTTCAGGTTTAATGATAAATCCATATCTTCGATCGTAAAGCTTTCGGGAATCGGATTTTTAGTATCATATGTCCGCCCTTCGAGGATAAACGTTTTCGCTAAATCCCAAGAGCCTTCAAGGATATGAAGTCTCGCTTTGAGCGTATAATACTTATATCGAAAATCCATAAATTCAAATCGATGACCATATGTTTTACTGGTTTCAAGATAGTTATAAGCCTGAGCGATCTCCCCTCTAAACGTTGCAATCATACCCAAATAGAGATAATAAGTCGCCATCAAAATTGGAACAGTGCCTTCCCTTTCTACCTCTTCGATTGCCTTTTCAAGTAGTAATTTCGCATGCGTCAGCTGACCTTTCTGAATATACAGTTCAGCGAGAACCCAAACC
>CAYLNI010000001.1:22217-23700 GCA_964384705.1 uncultured Fusibacter sp. | reverse complement strand
ATGAGTGGGTTAATCTGACCACTCGCGCCATCCTTCACTTGCGTCATATAATAAATAGCTTGATCAAGATCGCCTCTTCCCCAATTTACAGTTGCAACTAGCGAATCGATGACCCATAATTTATTATTGACATGTTGCTCTGAAAGGTTACGAAGCGCCTGCGTTTTTTCGAATAGTTGATTATAGTCGCCTTTGATTGCAGCGATATACGCTTCTGCATTCATCAGAGTCACTGGTAGTTGACTAAAGGTTTCAAAATCATTCATAATGGAAGCTTTTGTGGCCTCGTCTTGCCACAAATCGTATAGCCTCTGAGCATGCTCAAACCAAGATTCACACGTCTCTATATCTCCGCGGTCGAGAAGTGCCCATCCGAAGCCAGCAGATAGCACGGGGCTTCGCTTAATTAATGCTTCAGGTAACCTTTTAGCCATTTCGAGCCAACTTGAAGATCTAAGTTCTGTATCCATGGTATTCCATTTGACTTCAATAAGCGCAGCAGCAAGTTCATCGTGTCCGCCTCTTAAATAGTATTCAATCGCCTCTTGATGACTTTCATGACGCTCAAACCATTTGCCAGCTCTAAGGTAAAGCAAATTGAGCTCGCCATTTTCGAGAAGATTCAAGCGATTTCTTAAAAGTTCTCTAAATAAATGGTGATAACGGAACCATTCATTCTCAGCATTTGATTTATTTAAAGTTATTAAAAAACTGTTTGTTTTTAACAGAAACTCAATGCATGTTTTCCCATCACCTGGCCTAAGATTCAGAACCTCGTCGCATAGCTTCGGTGAAAAGTATTCAAGAATTGATGACCCTAGTAAAAAATGACGCATTGACTGAGAATGTCGTTCCAATACTTCTTCCAATAAATAGTCCATAATATAATAATGGCTCTCACTAAAATCAGAAATAAAGCGATCAATATCCTCGACACCTTGTAGTGACAATGCCGTCAACTGCATGCCAGCAATCCAACCTTCTGTTCGTCCATATAGATATTCCAGTTGATTTGGTGTTAACAGTTGTCGGATGTTTGTAGAAAAAAAGGCTTCTGTTTCTTCAAGTGTGAACCTTAAATCTGACATTCGGAGCGCTGTTAACATCCGTTGCGACCGAAGTTTCGCCATTGAAAACGGAGGGTCTTCTCTCGAAATAATACATAAGTGCATCATAGGTGGAAAATGACCAATCAGTGTGCGCATCAATTGGTGGATCCTCTCGTCTTGAATGACATGGTAATCGTCAAGCACGAGGACAAAAGACTGGCTTATAGTATGAAGTAGCGTCGTAAACGCTTTGATTAACGATTCATCGCCCATAGACTGACGTGCACGAAGAAGTTGTTCCATCTGATCGGAAACCAACCTATCAATGGATTTGAAGCCTTCCGTAAGATAGGTCATGAACTGTTCAAGTTCGTTGTCCCACTCATCAAGCGCATACCAAATATATGGGTCTTCCTGCTGCGACAACCAGTGGC
>CAYLNI010000001.1:16488-22201 GCA_964384705.1 uncultured Fusibacter sp. | reverse complement strand
GCAGATGATATTGATTCTTGCTTCTGAAAGCTGCTGAGTCGTCTCATATTTTACAACCACAGCCTGCGGCAACTGCGGTTTTTGTAGCTTGGTGGGCATAATAGATAGCGTCATAAAGCCTCCAGGTAATATGAATTGTAACTGCTTTAATGAATGAATCTTTATCCGTATACCCACGTTCTAACCCTAATAAGCAAGTGCCTCATCAATCATGAGATATAATAACCGCAACATTACCCGTCTTAGCACCTAAGTCGACATAACGATGTGCGGCTACGATGTCGTCCAGTGTAAACGTACGATCAATCACGGCATTTAACGCCCCTGCTTCATACATTTGGGCTAACAAATCCAAAAATTCTTTTTTCTCTGAAGCTACGCCATGACCTACCACTGAAGTAAATACACCATTTGGCTTGAGTAACATTTCGACATCACTCTTTTTAATTTTACCTACCGCATCGAAAATCAAATCAAATTGCTGCGTTTGACTTTTATAGTTTTGCTTTTTATAATCGATCACTGAATCCGCACCGACAGAATATATTTTTTCCATATGACGGCCACTACATACAGCCGTGACATTGGTACCCATGTACTTGGCAACTTGTACCGCCGATGAACCCACTGCACCTGATGCGCCGTAAATCATCACGTTCTGTCCACTTTTTATACCAGCCTTTTGAAGAAAATGAATGGCTGCCGTGCCGCCAAAAGGTAGCACAGCCGCTTCCTCATAAGTCGCTGTTTTAGGCTTCAGTCCAATACAACCTTTTTCGCTGAGTGTGGCATACTCAGCATGTCCACCAAACCGCATACCCGTCATGGCAAATATGGCATCCCCTTTTTTAAACTGAGTAACGCCTTCTCCGATTTCCACGATCTCACCTGCAAGTGCAACACCTAAAATTGGGTTTCTAGGTTTATTGATTCCGAGGACTATTCTTAATGCAATTTTCATAACTGGGTTTGCGATCAAACCTCTCGTTCTAACATCGCCAGAGTTGACTGAGCTCGCCATCACTTTTATAAGTACGTTGCCTTTTTTTACGACAGGCATAGGCACATCCATCACTCTAATGTTATCCGGCGAACCATAAGCTTCACATATCGCAGCTTTCATAATATAACCCTCCTTCACGATTCAGGTTTAAACCTATGAGATAATTGTAATTTCATAGTAACACATTGATGTGACTGGCAATAGGTACTAAAGTTGGTATTTGAAGTTGGTCTTTTGAGTTTATGGTTGGACACGCTTTAAAACCGACACAATATCGATTAAGGCTTTAAAGCTCGGTACCATCTTACTTGTAGAACCAAAATTTAAGACGATATGTGTATCGGTCGTTGGATCGTAAAACAAGTGTGTCGACAATATGCCGATATGCCCTCTCACTAAAGGTAAGTCGAGCAATGGGAAGAATTTCTTAAATCGTACGGTCATACCACCATCACCGGTATAGATGCCTTGTTCAAATTGATTGGCATCAGAGAACATCATGTTTTGAGATGCTTCAGAGATAAGTGAACCACTATGCAAGGCAACACTAAATTTCATTAGATCATCCAATGTCGATATTACACCACCACCTGCCCAGTCGACAGAAAGGGCATTTTTGTCGCCAAATTCAACACCATTCAGCCATAAGTCCGCAATTGGTTTAACCTCACCTGACAAAGGACTTGATCGCATCGACATATACGAGTCTGTCATCTGAAGAGGTTTGAAAAAACGATCTTCTAAGACTGTCTCGAACGACTTACCTTCAATTAATTCTATCAGTAATCCCAATAAGACATATCCAGTATCCGAATACAAATAACCTTTGCCAGGTTCAAACATGGCTTCTTGATGATTGATTGAAAAATCGAGCAACTCTTGAGGCTGCCATACTTTGTCACTTTGCGCTTCCAAAAGATTCGGCATCGTCTCACCAGACAACACGGGTCCACCAAAATAATCGGCAATCCCTGAAGTGTGTGATATCAGTTGCCTAAAGGATACCTTGTCGCTGTAGTCAACGCCACCATATACAAATAGATTAGCTAGTTTTTCTTTACCAATGACGGTTATAATCGGGGTATCAAGATTGATTTTTCCCTCTTCATTGAGCTGATATAAAATCGTAGCCGTAAAAAGCTTGCCAACACTTGCCACGTGAAATGGTTGGTCGATGGTCAATTTACCTGCCCTCTTTGAAACCCCTTCTGCAAATCGCCAATCTAAACCAAGCTTTGGCGAATAAACCAGTGCTTGCACACCTGAATAGTCTTTGGGGGACTGGCTGATTTTATTAAAATAATTCGTAAAATGTGTGTTCGCCTGATCTTTCGTAAGCGGTTTTTGCGATTGGATCATCATAAACCCGACACCTAAAATGACGCCTATTATCAAGATGCCTAAAATCCATACTATAATTTTTAACATTGCTATTCCTCCTTCATAAAGCTACAATAGAATATATACAACTCACAGTAATATTTCTTCAAGTAATATACCTAATAGTAACATAAAGGAGTCAAAAATGGAATACGTCATTTTAGGATTATTAATCATACAACCATCAACACTTTATTCACTCAACAAGTCGTTTGAGCAAGGTATCTCTCTATTCTTCAGTCCGAGCTTAGGCAGCATCAACAGTGCCATCAAACGCCTTATGGACAAAAATCTAGTGCAACAAGAAGATACTGTGGAAAATGGTCGAGCAAAGAAAATACTCACCATCACAGAAAAAGGCCAAAACGCATTTTTTAGTTGGATGCATGAACCCCTGGATCCTAAAAATCTAGAAGTGAACTTTATGTCTCGTCTCTATTTTCTCGGGTTAATAGAGAATCAGTCACAAAAAAAAGCCCTCGTAGAGGGCATGTATCAGTCAGTCGTCGCATCAAAGCATACACTAGATGAAACAGCTGTTGTTTTGGAAAATCTCGATATACCACAGTCCTATCAAGATATCTTCCACTATCAAAAGAAAGTTCTTCTATATGGCATTGACACGCATGGGTATGCGATTGAGTGGATTGAAAAGTTGATAAAGGAAATTGAGCAAAGCAAAGTAAAATAATGTCACGCATAGCAAACAACATTCTGAGAGATTCGGACTGTTGTTTTTTTTACCTTTTTGTCCGAAACATCGCATAAACTGTCACGTCATCTATAGTTCTCTGTTCTTTAAGTTCATAGCCAAACTTTTCATAGTATGCGACATTGGCTTCATTTTCCGTATCTAAACCTATTCCGATGCTTGTTTTGTCGGCATCGACGCGTGCATGGATCGCTTCAATTATCGTGCGACCGAGACCACGTCCTTGTGCTTCAGGTGCAATGCCAATAAAAACGAGATAATAATGTGGTACCTTGGGTCTGACAGATGTTGTAAATCGCATATAGCGATTAAAAAATGCAAAGCTATCTGGCGAGAGCATGCGTTTTAGCGTTATAATTTCTCTAATAAAATTAAAACGCACCATTTTGATTAGTCCTTTTAAGACACTTCCCGAATCCTTTTCATAGCTTGCCACGCCTAAAATGGTTGTTTGATCCTTCATGACGATGCATTTTTCACCAAGAATCAAGGATTTTTTGAGTAAAAATCTCGAGAATGACGCTTTTTCTACGTCACTGCTTAAAGCATGCGTAAAAAGGGGGTCGTTTTTAAATGCATTAGTGATAACCTGTACACAGGACTCGATCTCCATTGTTTCCAGCTCTTCCAGTGTTTCCAACGCTTCCATTATTGGTTTTTCTTTCATACTTGCCCCCTTTGTTCATGGTCCACGCCAAAACTATAGATGACTTTGATGACAAAGAACACCGACATCAATAGCAGGACCATCGAGCTGTCTTTAAAGAGAATGAGCGATAAGCATATCCCCAGACTCATCAGCGCGCCTGCTACTACGCGTTGGTGAAGCGTCCCCTTGAGAACATTGACCAAACTCACCGATAAGATCGTAAAGCCCCAGATAAATACGGCACTTTTTAGTGGAAACCCGAGTAACCAAGCGATGAGGATCGGCTGTATGTGGACCGCGATAAAAACCCATCGATTCGCAGGTCTTGCAGCATAGTAGTCGTTTGTGCCTTTTGTGAAATTGGCGACCGTGCCAGCTATGATGTCCATCAAAAGTAAAAATCCGATGCCCCCTTTTATGCGACCGCTTTGGATAAAAACATCGCCCTCTGTCAATGCGAGCCACCCCATAATCACAGCCGTGACCCCAGCAATTAGTAACAGTGATATCACATGGCTTTCTTCCCCTAAAATATCATGAAAAAACTTTGGCATTTTAATCATCTTTGGCATTTTTATCATATAGCCAACCTCCTTATATTGACCGTTCGAACGGTCTGTAATTAGTTTAAGAAATAATTCTCACTTAACGCGAGAATTATTTTCCAGCTAAATAGTCAACCCACATAGCCATTTGAAGCTTCCAAACGTCGTCTAGATACTCTAGCTCTGGGTTCAACATATGGTGTAACCCACCGCCGTCCAAGAAGCATAATATCCCTAGTGCGACGATTTTAATCCGTTCACTAAGCTGCGGATCTTCTATACTTTGATGCGCGCAAATCGATGCAAGCTGTAGGCCAATCATTCGAAGCAAAAGCGCCGTGCTATCATCAAGTCTTTTTTTAAACGTTTCATTGAAAAGCCCCTCATTATAAAAGGCATAAAACGCCTTGTAGATTCGCATGTTCTCTTGACTGGTAAAAAGTGATTCTCCAAGCTTTGTGAGATATACTTTGAGATCAGTTTCAGAAAGTGAAAACGACGCTTCGAATCCCTCATAGATAAAATCGTGTACGCCGAGTAAAATGGCTTCACTCGTCTTAAAATGGTGAAAAATGTTACTTTTGCTTGTTCCGATAGATGCTGCAATCTTAGCTGCTGAAACTTGGCTGATGCCTTCACTGCTTATAATATCGATAGCCGCAAGTAGAATTGACTGTCGCATTTGTTCGCCTTTAATGAGTCTTTTGTCTTGCTTAGTGCTCTCCATTCGATCACACTCCTTAATTAAACTATAACACTGTCCTGTAGGTCAGTCAATATTCTTTTTATAAGTGATTTATTCGCCTTTTCTAAAAACAATGATGCCATCTTCAGACCCATTGTCACCACTCACTTCTGCTTCTGTCAGCAGCTTTAATAACTCGCCGCTTTCTATGTCTTCTGGTGTGACGCCAATAACCATGATGTTTGATTCATCACCACCAGCATAAAACCCATATTTCGCAAACCTGCAATCGTTGTCTGTAAATGCTTTGTGCGCATCGGTTAACACCTTTGCAACATTTTCTAAACTATAATCAGCCGTGTCGATTTGGATTGAAACTTCAGGATTTATTGGAATCGCTTTATCAAACTTCATATCGAGCACTAAGATTTCACCGAGCTTTTCATTTAAATTTTTGTCGTGAACAACGAATGTTGTATTACTTTCAAATCCAAGTTCATTGGCAATAATCGTTTTGGCAATCAACGAATATTCACTGGTGAGCCTGTCAAGGGTGTTAAATTTTTCTACCACATAAAGTTGATAATCATCGCGTTGTACTTTCCCCTCATAGTAATAGATGGCAAACTTTGTGTCCATGCTCGTTTTCGACTTAGCATACACCCTGTAGCCTCCCGTTTTGAAGTCAAAAGATGCTTTATCTAAATCTAGGTCTAAAAAAGCGTAGTTTTGGCCAACA
>CAYLNI010000001.1:14510-16433 GCA_964384705.1 uncultured Fusibacter sp. | reverse complement strand
ATAGCGGATTGCCAACAAATGCGTTTGTGATAAATAGCATACCGCAAATTAATAAGATTGCGACTGCGCCAGCCAGCACTTTCAAAGTTGACTTATTATTATTTTTCATAGTCTTCACCTTTCTCAAATGCAAACCTAAGTAACCTTGCAATCACTGTTCCCAACACTACTAAAAATGCATAAACGGTACTGTAATAAAGGCCTACGGTAAGTCCTGCCACGCTGAATCCATTTTCAGCCATTACCAAAACCGTCTGCCATAAATATGTCACAACAAAAATGGCAAGTGCTACAACAACCCATTTATTTTTAAATAGGATCAAGGAAACACCACCAATGATCGGCATGATGATAAAGTTGTAAAACATGCCCATTGAGCTTGAAAGTGCAATACCTAGGATTGCGCCTAGCACCAAGACGACGATTTGTGAGAGGTAGACACTTCGTGTAATATCAACGAGGATCTTTCTGTCTTTTAGCTTTAAAGGCTCTATTCCAATGGATTCGAAGGCATCCAGTTCAGTTTTACACGTTGCGCAGTGCTCTAAATGTTCATTTACAATTAAAGTGCTCTCATTGCTGGCAACACCATCTTTTACAAGAGGTATCAAATCAAGTATGACGTTACAGTTTATATTCAACTAATTCTCCTCCTTTTCCAAGATCGCTCTAATCCATTTCTTCGTTCGAAAATCAATGACTCGCGCAGAACCTTCAGATATACCCGTTTCGTTGGCAATATCGCTATAACTGTATCCTTCAATTCTCAAGCCAACTATTTTTTGTGTTCGTTCATCCTTTTCTGAAAGTAGCGTGGAAATTCGATGCGCGGTTTCTTTTGTTATCACAGATTTTTCTAGACTGTCAGATACGTAGATCTCAAGTAGATCATTATATTCCACTGTAGGTTTCTCTTTTCTAAGATGCCTAAGCCACATGTTTCTAGCAATTGAAAATAGCCAAGTTTTAATAGAAGATTGCCCCTTGAAACTAGAAATCGAAGTAATCGCTTGAATAAAAGTCTCTGAAAGCAAATCCTCTGATAGGGTTGGATTATGTGTCAAAGATAACAAATAAAAATAAAGATCCTGCTTATATAGTTCATATAGTTTTTCTATCTGCTTCACTTTAATCCCCCTTTCTATTAATTAGTCACACTTATCGCTATTATGTTACAACAGATTAAAATAATAATAAATTCTCAAATAAAAAAAAGCCATGATGATGGCCTTTTGATATGAAATAACATCCAATTTATATTTAACTGCAGCGTTACTTCCGCCAAAACAAATTCCAGTCCTTTTTATCTTCAATGTTATACTCGATCATCTTTGAGAGCAATTCATAGTTAAATGGACGATCCCAAAAAAAGCGAATCAACATCTTGGTGTGTTCATAACCAGCCGCTTTAATCTCATCAGAAAAGAGGTCAACGACGACCTTTTCCGGTGCCACTGTCATATATTTTTTGTTATAGTCAAAAGCTAATATAAATGTGCCATGGTCTGTAAACATCGGCTGATTCCATGCTATTTTGGTTTCAAGCTGTGGGTATTTGGTCAACACCCATTCAACAACTTCTTTCATTCGTGCCACATGTTCTGGGTTGCCAACTTTCTCATAATATTCTTCAAATGTGTTCATAACATGCCCTCTTTCTCTAATTACGATAAAAATTTCGTAATTACCAAATATGTCATCTAATCATAAAAACGGCTACAACGCGTCAATCAATGTCAAAATTTCTTCATTACTAGGAATATCCTGCATGTCATGACCAAAATGAACATATCGCAAAATGCCATTTTTATCGATGAGCATCTGTGCAGGCATGCGTCCAAATTTGAACAATTTCACTTGTTGACCATACATTTTTAAAACCGTATGATTTTCATCTGGTAGACCCTTATACGTATAGCCATT
>CAYLNI010000001.1:7790-14485 GCA_964384705.1 uncultured Fusibacter sp. | reverse complement strand
TTCTTAGCCCAATAACTTTTAAAAGCTTCTGCGTTTTCAGGTCCGATTGTCACGATGATCGTGTCACGTGTACTAAATGCTTCCATGTCTTGATGCAACTGCATCATATGCCGTTGGCAAAACGGTCAAACAAAGCCTCTATTTAGAACCAATAGAACATTTTTAGAACCTTTAAATGCGGACAACTGAAAGGGTTCACCATTCAGATCCATAAGTGTAAAATCAGGTGCTACCTTGTTTACTTCAACACTTGCCATCTAATAACCTCACAATTTTTGATTTTTATCCACAAACTAAACAGTCTTGAATCATATCATACTTTAAATGATACCCCTTGCTCTGCCATTACAACCTTTAATATCTCTAACCCTTTTTTTCCAAACCCGTGTAATGCCAACAAATCTTTCTCCGCATATTGGCTAAGTTGGTCGAGTTTTTCAATACCTTCACCCTGTAATGCTCTAATTGCAGGCTGGGCTAACTTGATAGACGCGATTTTTATTTTGGGTTTTTGGTACCGTAGCTGGACGACACCCGATGAAAAATGCTTATTTTCAATGAGCTCAAGATTGATTCTCTTTTTGACGTCCGTAAACAATGGTTTACCAGCGCCGAGCACTACAGGATGAACCGAAAGTCTATATTCATCGATTAGACCTAGATCGATAAACGTGGTTATAAGACTTGCCCCGCCATATAGCCACAAGTTGCTACCTGGTTCATTTTTCATCTTATTTATTTGATCAAAAATATTGTCCTTAATCAAAATCACATCAGGTTCCACTTCTTTAAGTGATTTGGAAAAGACGACTTTCTTTTTGCTGTGCACTGAAGTCCACAAGTCGCGTTCAGCTTTAGATGCATTTTTATCAGGGGTGTATTGACCCCATTTTTCATATGATTTTCTACCATAAAGAATCGTGTCGACACTATTTAAAAAGTCGTCAAAGCCCATCTCTGGGTCCATGACGCACCAATCCACCTCACCGTTTGGTCCTTCAATGAAACCATCGAGCGTAACTGCCAAATCTAAGATGATTTTTCTCATAGGTCACGCCTTCTTTTCCAACATATCAATCGTTGCACGCATTAAATTCTTAAGTGAATCGATATTGATATCCGACAATTTGTTGATATAGATACACGCCTTGCCCATCTTGAACTTTCCAAGATCCTTGAGCAGATGCTCATGTTGCGGGCTTCCCGTGTAAACATAAAGTGAAATCGCTGCCTTCCGTGGAGAAAATCCAACGAGCAACCAATCGCCCTCTTGCGCACTGCGCTCTGACTTATAATGATAGCTACCAAAACCAATCATCGTTGGACCCCACATTTTCGGTTCATAACCCGTAAATTCCTGCATGATCTTGAGTAGCTCAAAACTGTCTTTCCTTCTCTGCTCACTTTCGGCAAATGTATTGATAAATTCTATGACGTCAGCATCATTTTGTTTGGTCTTAAGTTCTGCCATGGTAAACCTCCTCATTTTAATCATTCTTTAAACGATATGCATTTACCATTATTGTACCCAGAAATTAAGCATTTAATGACTAATACTTATTGCAAATGATTATCTTTGCAGTGAATATATATGATGTAAATACTGTTCGCCCCTGAAAGTTTCACTTTTTGTACCAGTCATTATAAATCCGAATTTTTGAACGAGCTTGATGGATTTTACGTTTTCCGTATAAATGCAAGCATTGATTGTATTCACTTTCATTTCATTTGAAGCAAACTCAATAAGTTCCTGGAGGGCTTCCGTCATATAACCATTTCCATGAAATACTTTTTTTAGATCATAACCGATTTCAACTTTGGATAGATTGGTATCCCAACAGTGGAAACCACAAGTTCCAATTTTAAGATTGTCCTCTTTGCGTATGATAATCCATCGATGCTGATTGCGCGGTTCCGGCTGAATATAGAAATCAATAATTTCATCCGCTTCCTCCAAATTTTGTAGGGGTTCTGCATCAAACAAATATTTATTAACAGCATCATCTGAAAACATATCCAGTATGAACGCTCGATCATCACTGCCAATACTTTTTAAAATCAATCGTTCTGTTTCCAATGGTCTAAACATTATGCCCCCTCAGGTAAATACATTTCTGTCCATTCAATCCCAGATAAAAATCCCATTTTATGATAAAGCCATTCTGCGTCGTTACCCAATGTCACAAATAATCTTAGTACAGGGTATTCAGGTTTCAAGATGGAAAGCGATCTCTTTATCATATTTTTTGCCAAACCTTGATTTTGATGTGAAGGCTTCACAGCGACTTCATACACGTTTGGCCACGCCTCCCAAATGGAAATTAAACAAGCACCAACAAGTTCGCCTGTTATATCGTAAACCAATGTGGACGCGTTTTTAGCTAAATCATTGTCACTATTTTTTTCGATAAAAGCGATGACCGAACGCTGATGTTCATCGTAGCTTTTTTTGTCAGAATATAAAAATGAGTCTTCAAATAGTTTGCTTATTGCATCGACATTTTCAAGCCCAATCGCTTTCAGTTCATAGTTTTCTTGCCAATTTACATCGAAAGTATCAGTTGGTCTAATCATACATCGTCTTGATTCACCAGCCTTAAAACCCTGTCTCAAGAAAAAACTTATATTGCTAGGCGTTGCACCACCTAAGTAGATTTTTTTGTCTTTGTCTGACCACCTAATTAGAAGTTGCTTCAATTTATTGATAATCACATCGTATTCATTATGAGGTGGCAGTAAAAATAAGCAATTCATATAGTTGGGTTCAATCAACACGCCTCCAATTCGACTGCCATCTTTTTTTATCCAATAACAAATATCACAATCTTTCAATACTAAGCAGCTTTGTTCAAAACTATGTCTGAACCATAAATTCGAATGATAAACCTCGTAGACTGCAAAATATCTAGAAAATTCTAACCAATCTGATTTTTCAAGCTCGTAGCCATCTTTTAAATCATGAATCGTCATGTTACCCCCCACTTAATTATACAGCATACCTTTCATGCCAACTGTACCTCAGTTAACTCATTTATAAGTCGTCAAAACATAGTCCATGCGCTTACACCCAATAGCACCTGCGACTGAACGACACTTCGCTCTAAGCAAATAAAAAATCATCTTATCCTTAATGTCACTCAAGGTTTCAAAGTTCGCCTGTCCTTTGCTGATGACGAGATCCGACTTCTCAAATGCCACTCTAAAGGCCTCCGAGCAATCCTTCATAATCGTACCTTGAGCAGAATGACCATTGTCAATAACCGTTACAAGATCTACAACGCCTGTGCTTATGGCATCCGTCATCGTCGCATCATTGACGATAGGACCGCCCTTTACAACAAAGGTTATCTTGTCCAGTGGCATGTTTTCTAGAAGAAATTTATCAAAGATGATCTCTCCGGCATTGTCTGCAATATACATGATATGCTTCGCTTTTGTGATAGCTTCATGTAGTGCCGTTGAGCCAGTACCAAAGATTTCGCACTTTATACTATCCTCAACTGATTGAAGAATGTCTTTCGGCTCTAGTTCAAGGCCGACAGAAAAATCGATAATATTGCCTGCGATTGCAAGTCTGCAAGCCATATCAAAGGGGTCTTCTGCATTTTCAAGCCACTTTTCTTCTTTGATTCTTTCATACAGAGCGGTTGCAATGTCATTGTAACGCACCTTGAGTGTCGCATAAGGGTCTGTGATTCCCGTAATCTGTTTTGCGTGTTGATGCATTTTATAGGCAATTTCTGGAGCGGTTTCATCGAAATTCATTTCGGCCAATTCTTTCAAAGAACTTTTGATGATCACTTCTTGCATGTTGATGTCTGCTGTTGCTTCTTCTGCGATTTCCACTGCTTGTCGAGCTAAGCAATGAATGCATTCACGTGAAATTTTCATGTAAGTTATCTCCTTCTAAATTAGCCATTATTAAAGGGCACTATTAATTGACGAGTGCATCTTCAATCGCCTTTATAATAACTTTGCTGCTATATGTTGCGCCACTGATCATGTCGACATCGAGCGATTGTTCACTGACCACTGAATCAATAATCACTTCGGCAGGTTTGCCTTGTCCATTTATATGCTTATCAATTGTAATAGCGACAATCTTCTGTGCACTGACTTCTACGGTCACTTCAACGTCTACTGGAAATACACTGTATGCACCTGTGTAGCTGCCATCTGAAAGCGTGGTCAAGTCAACCATTGGAACTGGCATTGCCATAAGCGCTTCAAAATTTTCCTCAGATTTTTTCATAAATACTGCAAATGCAACCCCTAGGATGACAACAAGCAATAAGACAATCAAGCCAACCCATTTTAGTTTTTTCTTCATAATAGTTCTCCTCTTGAATCAAAAAAATCACTTACGATTCCCACCAGCTCATCCTCGGCACCCCAGCTATAGTTGAATACAACGCCTTTTCCACCGCCAGCACCTATCGCGGACACATAGATTGAATTGCCATCGTCCACAATCGTTAAACTCAAACTTGCTCTTGAGCTAGTTCTGATAAAGTACTTGTCGTAAACACGGACAAGCACTTGCATATCACCAGAAGTATAAGTGTTTTCATCAACTAAGTTCATAGACATACCGCTATCCAGTATTGCTTTATCAAGTTCTAAAACGATCGTATCAAAGTCTCCAACTAAAGTCTTTTCATATTTAGCCATATTAGCCTCCTAGGTTAAAATACCATAAATTACATATCACTTTGTCAAATTTATATCACTCTTAAGCACTAAGATAACATTTAACCATTGGATTTTTCTTAGAAGACTCTTAAATTTCTATGTTAATTGCTTGAGCACATAGTTCATCGAAATTATGCAATTTCCATATCAATTTAACTTTACGAATTTTATAAAAGGTGTATGATTATTTTGAAAGAACAGCAAAATACATACCGTATTACAAGTCAAATTTATAGGAAGGTGAATATGAAAAATTTAGACATTCTTAAAAAACCAAGCATCGGTTTACATTTTTTAATCGGTATCGGAGGCCTTGCGGGTGGCTATGGTGCAGTGAGTAATCCAAACGCGCCAATGGGTGCATCCACTGAGTTGCTCAAGAATGGGCCTTTTGAAAACTTTCTCATCCCTGGATTATTCCTCATGATTGTGATTGGACTCGGCAATCTTATAGTCGGCACAATGGTAATAAAGAAACACGCTTTGTGGCCATACTTCAGTGGTGCAATGGGTGCAATCCTCATTTCATGGATTGTGATTCAATGTTTTGTGCTTTCAGCCATTGCAGCGCTTCATGTCATTTTTTTCATCTTTGGTGCGATACTTGGACTCATCGCATTAGCTTTTTTGTATAGGAACAAGCAGTTTCCTTTTTCTCACTTTTTATCGTAGATTGCGCGGATTTCATCGATTTTCCCGATAAAACAATCGACGACGAATGGATCGAAATGCAACCCACGCCCCTCTAAAATGATTGCTACAGATGCATCAAAATCAAACGCTTTTTTATAGATCCTTTTCGAACTAACAGCATCAAAAACATCTGAAAGCGCAACAATTCTAGCAGACAAAGGTATGTCAGTACCTGATAATCCATGGGGATATCCTGTACCGTCCCATTTTTCATGATGGAATCTCACGATATCCTCTGCTGTTTTAAATAGTTCTTCATCAAAAAGGCGCAAATCCTTTCTCAATTCTGCAAAAACATTTGCACCAATGGTAACGTGACTTTGCATGATTGTCCACTCTTCGGGCGTCAGCTTTCCAGGCTTATTTAAAATTGCATCTGGAATGCCAACTTTTCCAATGTCATGTGATGAAGCATGCCTTTCAATCTCAAGAATATCTTTTTTGGAAATTGAATACTCTGGATGGTTTCTTTCTCTTATGCCATTGGCAATGACAACCGCGTACTGAACCATGCGTTCAATATGTTCTCCAGTATCAATATCCTTGCTCTCAACAATCTGAGCGAAACTCGCCGTAAACTTGCTAAGAATGATTTTTGTGAAGTACGAGTTATTCAGTATTCCTGATATTTCATAAATTATTTTTTCTGCGAGTCTTTGCTCTTTTTCATTAAAATGATTCTTTTCAAGGGAACTAAAAAATACCATACCAAAAACAATATCGCTCGATATAAGGGGTAAAATCAAATTAGATTGGATACCTTCATGTCTTAAAAGAAGTAATGACGGACTTTCAGGTCTCTGTAGTAGCTCGCTTTCGAGATCATCACAGATAATTGAAACGGGATTTGTAAGAATCTCTGATAAAGATGTCTGTTCAAAGCTTACTTCAAAGCCTGGGCCGAGTAATATTGGCTCATAACGCGCCGTACCAAATTCAGCGATAATCTTTTTCCTGTTATAATCGACAAAAGCAACACCAATTCGATCAATAATGATTCTATCTTGAACGATGTCAAACAAAGCAGAGATAACATCGTCTACAACTAAATGTTTTAAAAGCAAATCGTGAATGTCATTTGTAAATTTTCTCTCGTTCATAATTTCTTCGATGTAGTTCACAATCGCTATTTGCTCAGTGAATTTTGGCGTCGCTTTTGGCAACTGCATAACATCATATTGATTGCTTTCTATTTGTGAGGGTTTAAGATCATGTTGGTTTGACCTGCTTTTTTTGACGCAATGACAACTAGACCAAATCTGTCTGGTATTCTCAAATGCTTAAGTTCTTTTCCATCCATCTCTGAATGC
>CAYLNI010000001.1:4702-7780 GCA_964384705.1 uncultured Fusibacter sp. | reverse complement strand
AATAATGACATCTTGAAGGTCTAACTGCTCGTCATTAATGCTCGTAACGACTTCGAGGAATGACACGACGGAAGGCCTCAACATCTGAGCAGCCATGCGTCTACCTCCAATTTCGTTGGCAGAAATTGTTTTATTGGCACCCGCTTTTTTGAGTTTATCCGGTGCATGTTTATCGACTGCTCGTGAAATGATATATAAGTCTCGATTCAAAGTACGTGCTGTAAGGACGACAAAGACATTGTCAACATCCGTTGGAAGTGCACTGATAAGGCCCTTAGCATTTTCGATATTCGCCTTTTGCAGAATTGCTTCTTCAGTAGCATCTCCATGTAGTATTTTCAAGCCTTGTGCAAGATAAAACTGATATCGGTGCATATCCTTCTCTATAATAACAAAGTCTCTTTTATTCTTAATAAACTCGTTAATGACAACTTCACCCGTTTCGCCTGCACCACATAAAATATAGTGATCATTCATTTTATTGATATTCGCTTCCATATGCCTCTTCCTCCAAAAATAATTCATATCGCCTTCAACGATTAATAAAAGCAAATTTGTAAGGGCGTAGCCAACTGTACCTACGCCAAAAATAATGATGAATATCGAAAAAATTTTTGCGAGATCTGTCATTGGAGCAACTTCTTTGTAGCCAACAGAGGATATGGTGATAATCGTCATATAAAGACCATCCAATAAACTCACATTTAAAAGTGCAGAGTAACCTATGGTTCCAATAATCACAAGTGATAATAATATGATTAATATAATAATCAATTTTTTCTTTTCATTCATTTTGCACCTCATCACTAATATTGGCAATCCATATGATCATTCTATCATACACCAATGCATGGTTTAAAGCGTTACCGATTAATGCATGGACATTATTAAGCACGTATCATATTTTAAATGCTAGATTGGGTATTATGGAAATATACAAGAGTAATAAGGAGGCATAAATGAGCCATTATGAAACGCCAGAATATGAAGTCAAGGTCAAAGACGGTCATTTTGAAAAACGCGAGTACAAAGACTTTTATATCGTCGAATATGAAAATCCAAATGATCCAGATGTATCCAGTGGCTTTGGGACACTATTTCAGTATATTGGTAAGACAAATGATCAAAACGAGAAAATCAGTATGACTATTCCAGTTATCAAAGAAATTACTTCAAGCGGCATGAAGATGGCTTTCGTCGTCCCTCAAAGCAAGTGGCAAAACATACCAAAGCCCACTGACAAACGTTTAAAAATCACAAAGTTTGATAAAGGGACATTTGCATCTGTTACTTATTCAGGTTCTTCAACCTCTTCGAAAGAAATAGAGCAAATTCAGCGACTTGAAGCGTGGCTTGTAAAAAATAACTTAACAAAAGACTCAAATTTTATGATTGCTATCTATAATGGTCCTTACATTTTACCAATGTTCAGAAGAAATGAGATTCTCGTAAGGGTTATGGAATAATTTTAGCAACGTATATTTAAGAATGTGTGTCTATACTGAAGTATGTTTATACTGAATTTATTCTAAAACTTGAAATGTTAGTCCAGGATAAATCATGGATTCGCAAACGTCATCTCCATTGAAAACACATGTTTCAACGATACCAAAGTCAGCGAATCTATATATAATCGCATTTCCTTTAAGCGGATCGATAAGCCAGTATTCTTCTATGCCAGAATCTCGGTATAGATCGAGTTTCGTGAACATTTCTTTATGTGTGTTACCCGGCGAAAGCACCTCTACAAGTAAGCGAGGAATGCCTTGATAACGTCCCTCTTTGTTTGTGTCTTCTTTCCAGCTACATATTACCAATAAATCAGGTTGAACGATGTTTGTGAATTTCTCATTGCCTCTACGCAACAGTGTCACATCAAATGGCGAGGTGAATACATCACACGGTGTTCCTGATAAATAACGGTCCATTGCGATGTGAAGTCTAGATACAACACGTTGATGATAAACATTTGGAGAACCGAGCATGTAGACTTCTCCGTCGATGTATTCATACCTGTGTGTCGCATCGTCATTCATTTTTACAAATTCATCATAGGTCATCTTCACCCGACTAAGGTTATATGCCTCCATTGCTTCAGCAACGCGCTGTGGTTCATACATCTTGTTCATAGCTGCGTCTACATCGTAAACTTGACGCAAGTTGTCCGAATTCTCTATGATTTCATCTTCTTTTGTATGGTTCAATAGCTTCGCGATGACCTCACCATTTTTAGTGATATATACTGGTTCAGTTGAACAAAGTCTCAAGTATTTACCAAAAGAATTTTTGATATCTGTGGATGTTACTTTCATATGAAACCTCCATAAATCAAATCCAAATGTCACTTTTAATTGGAATATTACTACAATTTAATTTTAGCTATTTTGGCTAATTTAGTCAATATTTTGTTTCTGTTATTATGCTGAAAAAACCAATCAACGATTGGTTTTTTTTTGTTTGTGTCAACTACTCCGAGATTACAGTTGAGCCTCTGTAGGTTTCAATTTGATTGGATGATGCGTCAACAGGTTTAACTCGACCTGTGATTCCCAAGCATAACCCTTCATTTTCAATCCTGTCGTACACTTTTCTAAATTGAAACGATTTTAATAAACTGTGATATTGCAGCGACCATTCACTATTTAATGACCAGTATGAACACCCATTGAACTGTCCACAACCTAAATGCATTGAGAGTCTAGTGGTCAATTCAGTTGAGTTGAATTGCGTATTTTTTCGACCATTTTGAATGCAAGTAAAACTGAACTTGGCCGATTTCAGAAAAACGTTCATATTCATAAACCTCTTAATCGTTGACTCTACACGCGACAAACTTTTATCCGAGAATACTATATGTACGAGATCAACAGGCTGCGACACAGGATTATCCAATATCGTCTGCTCATGCATATAGACGGTATAATGATTTTTGAGGCCTATGTCAAATCCACTTACAAACCATTCAGTGTATTTCCTGAGAACCAAATCATAGTCAGTCCCAAGAAAACAAATCAATGCTAAATTCATTTGAAACTCCTTTTTTATAGAAACGTTGCCAAAACACTATAACAAAGATAC
>CAYLNI010000001.1:4369-4645 GCA_964384705.1 uncultured Fusibacter sp. | reverse complement strand
GATCGACTCATTGTATACAATGAGTCGAAATGCCTGGCACCATCGACTCACTCACTCGGTGACTCGCTCACGTTACGCCCAGCTTACGTTTGACTTTATATGAATTTGCCTTTAGAATGAAATTAGCCCCCATGGGTGGGGGTTCAAATTAAAAATTGATTTTTATTATAAGGAGATTGACATGGATAAAATAGTTATTATTGGAGGCGTTGCAGCAGGTGCCACAGCCGCTGCAAAAGTAAGAAGACTTTCAGCTGATGCTCAAATTACAATACT
>CAYLNI010000001.1:0-4318 GCA_964384705.1 uncultured Fusibacter sp. | reverse complement strand
TGCAAATTGTGGCCTACCATACTTTATCGGTGGCGATATCAAAAGCCGATCAAAACTTATCTTGCAGAGTCCCGAGAGCTTTAATGACGAGTATCAAACTGATGTTCATATATACACTACAGCGACTGAGATTGATAGAGAGAATAAAATTGTCCATACTGTCGATACACGTACAGGTGAAAAAAAACAATTTGAGTACACAAAGCTCATTTTGGCTCAAGGTGGTAAACCAATTGCACCACCACTACCAGGTGCAGATCAAAACCACGTATTTCAATTGTGGACACTTGACGATATGGACAAGATCAATGCATTTATAACAAATCAACATCCGAAAACAGCTGTAGTTGTAGGCGGAGGATTTATTGGACTTGAAATGACAGAAGCTCTGGCTAAAAGAGGCATGAAAGTTTCAGTTGTGGAAATGATGCCACATGTGATGAGCATCATGGAAGCAGAAATCGCAGGCTTTATTCAGGAAGAATTGTTGGCTTATGGCGTTGATTTATATACAAATAAGGCACTTTCCGAAATCGGTTCTAAAAACGTATTGCTTAAAGATGGCACCATTGTAAGTGCAGATATGGTTATCCTGTCGATCGGTGTTCGCCCTACATTGAAACTGGCCCAAGAATCTGGTCTTGCTATCGGTGAAGCTGGTGGTCTACTCGTTGATACCACTTTGAAAACGAGTGACGACAATATCTATGCTGCAGGCGATATGATAGAATTTGAGCATCGCATACTCGGCAAAAAGGTGCGTATTCCACTTGCTGGACCAGCAAATCGCCAAGGTAGAATCGCTGCGGAAAACGCTATGGGCAATAGACACGACTACAAAGGTTCTATTGGCACATCGATCGTTAGAGTATTCGAAGCTGTCGCTGGTATGACTGGACTTTCACTCAAAGCGGCTAGAGCTGAAGGCATTGATGCGGATGCGGTTGTGATTCACAAAGAGCACCACACGTCATACTACCCTGGCGCTGAGATGGTGACGATCCTCGTCGTTTACGACAAAGAGACTGGCATCGTACTTGGTGGACAAACTGCAGGCTACAAGGGTGCAGATAGAAGACTGGACGTTTTAGCTACAGCTGTTTCAGCAAAACTCACCGTCTCAGATCTTGCAGATATGGATTTTGCTTATTCGCCGCCACTTGGCAATGCAAATGATGCTATGAATATGGCAGCTTATGTTGCTGAGAATCGTATTTCCGGTTTTTCACCTACACTTACAATCAATGAAATCGATGCTTATTTAGAAGGCAAAGAATCCCTCTGGATTGATGTTAGAGATGTTTTTTCTTTTGAAAAATCACATGTGGAAGGTGCTGTGAACATGCCACTTGAGATGCTCCACTCATCCCTTGAAAAACTGAACAAAGATCAGTTGATCTTCGTCTATGATAAAACTGGGAAAAAGGGGCATCAAGCATTGCGTATCTTAACAGGCGCTGGTTTTAGCAATGTGATTAATGTCAGCGGCGGTATGTTAAGCCTTACAAATTATGCAAGGGCCGTTGTCCCTTCAAATTTCGTCTTGAACTTGCCAGTTCCAGAACCTAAAAAGCTCGGTGAGACTAGCAGCGATGCAAAAGAAGTCGCTTCTAAAGAAGCACCAAAGAATGAAGCACCTCAGGGACCACTGGTTATCGATGTGCGTACTCAAGAAGAATTTGCATACGGTGCCTTCCCCGGCGCGATCAATATCCCGCTTGACGAATTGGAACATCAAGCGCCTAAGTTGAACAACGCAAAAGAAAGACCGATCATACTCTATTGTGCCTCAGGTGCAAGAAGCGCTTACGCGGTACAAATCCTCAAAGCACACGGATTCACCAACCTAGAAAATGGTGGTGGCCTGTCGCGTATGATGGCGAAGCAGAGAAGATGAGTGAGTTGGTGGTGCGAGTGAGTCAATGGTGCCAGGCATATCGACTCATTGAGATAAAAAAATGAACTAAAGAAAAAAATGCGACCACATGAAAGTGGCCGCATTTTTTTTGTTTAACTCACTTTAAAACAAGTGTATGCTTATATTATAATATGTATTTATGGTGTAAAAAAAGTTGATATTGAATGGAGAATGGAGACTTGAGATGCTGACTTATAGAAAAATGACCCTTACTGAATGTGATAAAATCAACGCAATGGATGCCGCACAATATATTGGTCGTGCTTGGCGTGAAGTTGATGGCGCTAGAAAGCTGATTGATATTGATTATCTTGACCCTACTTGGCCAAATGGCTATGATGTCCACTATAACAATCTCAAGGCGACCATTTCAACCGAGGGCGAAGCGGTTGGTGCCTTTGATGAAGCGGATCAACTAAAAGGCTTTGTAACAGTCAATCGAATGACCTTTGGAAAAAGCGAATCATACGCACTATTGGATCAATTATTTGTGTCTCGAGAAAGTCGTGGACAAGGTATCGGGAAGCGCCTATTCCTATCAGCTGTTCAAATCGCAAAGCGCTTTGATGTTGCTTATTTGTTTATTTGCGCTGGATCCGCTGAAGAAACAATTGCCTTCTATCGTTCGTTAGGTTGTATGGATGCACCAGAGCAACATGACGGCTACTACGAAAGTGACCCTCGCGATCTTCAGATGGTATTCTCTGTTAATTCGTGATTTAGCTGCAACGTCGCCCAGATTTGGAAACCCACACACATCAAAATAAAGTATGGAAACAACGATAAACTATACTGCTTCATAATCACGCCAAAAAGTGGCGGGAACACAGCAATCCCCACATACGCAGCCGCCATTTGATAGCCAATGATACTTTGAGCTGCCGCTTTACCAAACCGCTTTGGCGTCTCATGTACCATCGCTGGAAAAATCGGCGCGAAACCGAGACCCACCAACACAAATGCGAGCATAATCAAACCACTCACCGGCATCAGAATCATCGCAAATCCACCAAAGGTCGCCAAACTAAGCCCGAGCCCAATCATCTGGCGGTTGTTCAACTTAAACGATAAAAACCCAGCAAGAAACCGCCCGATCGTTATCCCACCATAATATGCCGCGACGCCATTTGCCGCAGCCTCAACCGCAATGCCCCTCACCTGAACCAAATAGCTCGCCCCCCAAAGCCCCATCGCGTACTCACCCGAACAGTAAGCCATAAACACGAGTAGCGCATAGACGACCCCAGGTTTTTTCAAAGGTTTCAAATCAGTCTCTGAAGGCGTTGTGCCAATGCCCTCCACTGCCATTTCAGCTTCTGCATGATTTTGCTCACCATGTAATCGCCACAGTGGCAAAGTCAAAAAGATGATCAAAGCCAAAACGAGTTGTATGCCAGCGACGGCCAAATAGCCATTTCGCCACGACCCTGTCGTCGCCAGTACTATGCCCATCAGTATTGGACCAGCCGTTGCTCCGACACCCCAAAACGAGTGCAACCAGTTCATGTGATGCGCTTTAAAATGCGTCGCCACATAGTGATTTAAAGCAGTGTCAACAGAACCCGCACCAAAACCGAGTGGCAACGCAAGCAGAATAAACCACAAAAACGAAGGTGCAAAGCCATATCCCAGTAATGCAAGTCCCGTCATCATACCGCTCATGAGCGTAATCTTGCCCTCACCAAATCGTTTAATCAACTTGCCACTGAGCAAACTGCTTGCAATGGTGCCACCTGTGATAACTATGGAAATAATACCCGCTGCATCCAGACCCAAAGCCCATTCTGCTCTGATTTGCGGCCATGCGACACCCAAAAGCGCATCGGGTAAACCTAAACTGATAAATGCCAAATAAATGACGATTAATAATATAATGGTGATCATGTTTATATCCTTTCAATTACATAATACTATGGATATTTCGCTAAATGTCCCGAAAGTCCTTCCATTTTCAACAAATAATATATGACAATTGAATGACATAATAATTCATCATATTAATACAACATAATAATTCATCATATTAATACAACATAATAATACAACATATTATACAACATATTAATACAACATATTAATCATCGATGACTTATTATCAAAGTGTCATGATCACAGCGAAAGGAAGACCAAAATGACTTATGACCTGTTTTCTAAAATATCTATAGCTGATGAAGAAATTCAAGCATTAAGATGTCATATTAAGGTGTCATTTTAAGACTCGATATCATAGAACTTTGCTGGATTTTCAGTCATTATTCTAATGATCTCTTCTTCATCCAGCCCATTTTCAGCACAATAGGGAATGAATTCATCAAAGATAACCGTACAAGGATGGCCATCTTGTTTTGCTTCTATAAAGAACTCATAATCCTGTGATAGCAACACTTTATGTCCATAGCC